>NZ_JBEZBT010000025.1:43945-107208 GCF_040647235.1 Streptomyces sp. NPDC042638 | reverse complement strand
TGACGGCCGACGTCGGCGATCACGCGCCGACAGCCGGGGTCACCGTCCCTGGCCATTCCCCCCACCGACGGGAACTCGGCCACGGCGCCCCCGCGTTGACAGGGCACCCGCACCGCAACGACAGCACCGCCCCGGGTACGGCCGTACACGCGGGCATGCCGCCTGCGGGAATCCCGGACCCCGCCGTTCCCCCGCACTGTGACATGTGGCACCATGCAGGCCATCCCACCGGCACAGCCCTCACAGGAGACACTCCTCGTGCAGCAATCCGCCGTTCCGGAGCTCGCCCACGCCCAGACCCGGCCCCTCCACTGGCTCGCCACCGCCACGGCCGTCGCCGGCGTCGTGGCCCTCTCCTCCGTCGTCCAGCCAGGATCGGCCACGGCAGCCCAGACCGACCCCCACACCAGGACCGCCCCCGCCCTCGCCGCGCCACCGAGCACGGCCGGCGTGGACTTCCCCCTGGAATGCGGACCCGTGAAAGCGGTGGTCGTCAAAAAGGCCACCGGAGACCTGGACGGCGACGGCAGGCCCGAAACCGTCGCCGTCGTGCACTGCGACGCCCCCATGGGCACCCCGCCCGACGGCGTCTACGTCCTCACCCGCTCCGCCGACCGCGCCAGGCCCCGCGTGATCGCCACCCTCGTCGAGCCCGGCGAACGCCTCACGGTCACCGACTTCGCCGTCCACGCGCGTGCCGTCTCCGCCACGCTCCTCGGCTACTCCTCGGACGCCGTGCCCAGTTGCTGTCCCGACACGAAGACCCCGGCCACGTGGCAGTGGAAGGGCAACGCCTTCCTCCGCTCCACCCCGGCCGGGGCCCACAGCGTCTGAACCGGACTCACTCCGCGTCGGGCCCGTACACCTCGACCCTGTCCGAAACCCGGCGCACGTGGATGCAGTCGCCGGGACACTCCTTCGCCGAGTCCACCACGTCCGTCAGCAGCGGCAGCGGCACCGGTGTGGTCGCCCCGGGAGCCTGCAGCAGCTCGTCGTCCGCGCCCTTCACATAGGCCAGCCCGTCGATGTCCAGCTCGAACACCTCCGGGGCGTACTGGGCGCAGATCCCGTCGCCGGTACACAGGTCCTGGTCGATCCAGACCTCCAGCGCCTCGCCGCCCGGGGCCTCCTGCTGCACGGTCATCTCTCCTGCCGTCGGTTCGCCGGCCGGGCCGGGCGCCGCTGAGGCCAGCCCGGTCCGCTCCAGCGGCTGTTGGACACCCCCGACCCTACCTCCGCCCCGTGCACGGCCGCGTGGGACCGGCCCCGGGTTTCCGGCCCCGCCGCCCCGGGTACCAGCGCCGGACCGGGAGAGGGGTGCCACGGCGGCCGGGTCGATCACTTTCAGCCGCCACGGCGATGACACCGTCCGCCTGAAGCGTCGCTCTGCGTGATGATCGTACGAGCGCGCCGCGTGCTGCGCGCGCACGGGCCGAACGCTGCGCAGCGGACAACTCCGGCCAGTCACGAAGGGTCTTGACCACGCCATGCGCGGAACAACCTGCTTTCCCCTCACGTTCAGTGGGTATCCCCTCCGTGCGAGGGAGTGCGCACCGGGTGACCGACGACACACCTTGACAGTCTTTGTGATCTAGGGGTTTCAATCGACACCCACCCAGGTAGGGTCTGGAAGCGTCCAGCTCCCCTTGGAGGAGGTGAGGACCGTGGCAGCCAACGACGACGACATGAACCGCGGCATCCGCCCGGGACGCGGGTCCGACGACCCGGCCGGGCAGATCGCCTACCTTGAGCAGGAGATCGCCGTCCTGCGCCGCAAGCTCGCCGACTCTCCGCGCCACACGAGGATTCTCGAAGAGCGGATCGTCGAGCTGCAGACAAACCTGGCCGGCGTGTCCGCCCAGAACGAACGACTGGCCAACACCCTCCGCGAGGCCCGCGACCAGATCGTGGCCCTCAAGGAAGAGGTCGACCGGCTCGCCCAGCCGCCGGCCGGCTTCGGTGTCTTCCTGCAAGCCAACGAGGACGGCACCGCGGACATCTTCACCGGCGGCCGCAAACTCCGGGTGAACGTCAGCCCCGGCGTCGAACTCGACGACCTGCGGCGCGGCCAGGAAGTCATGCTCAACGAAGCGCTCAACGTGGTCGAGGCCATGGAGTACGAGCGCGTCGGCGACATCGTCACCCTCAAGGAGATCCTGGAGGACGGCGAGCGCGCCCTCGTGCTGGGGCACACCGACGAGGAGCGGGTGGTGCGGCTCGCCGAGCCGCTGCTGGACGTCACCATCCGCCCCGGCGACGCCCTCCTGCTCGAACCGCGCTCCGGCTACGTCTACGAGGTCGTGCCCAAGAGCGAGGTCGAGGAACTCGTCCTCGAAGAGGTCCCCGACATCGGCTACGAGCAGATCGGCGGCCTCGGCAACCAGATCGAGGCCATCCGCGACGCGGTCGAGCTGCCGTACCTCCACCCCGACCTCTTCAAGGAGCACGAGCTGCGCCCGCCCAAGGGCGTCCTGCTCTACGGTCCGCCCGGCTGCGGCAAGACACTCATCGCCAAGGCTGTCGCGAACTCGCTCGCCAAGAAGGTGGCCGAGGTCACCGGCCAGGCCGCCGGCAAGAGCTTCTTCCTGAACATCAAGGGACCCGAGCTCCTCAACAAGTACGTCGGCGAGACCGAGCGGCAGATCCGCCTCGTCTTCCAGCGTGCGCGCGAGAAGGCCAGCGAGGGCACCCCCGTCATCGTCTTCTTCGACGAGATGGAGTCCCTCTTCCGCACCCGCGGCTCCGGCGTCAGCTCGGACGTGGAGAACACCATCGTCCCCCAGCTGCTCGCCGAGATCGACGGCGTCGAAGGCCTGCAGAACGTGGTCGTGATCGGTGCCTCCAACCGTGAGGACATGATCGACCCCGCCATCCTGCGCCCCGGCCGGCTCGACGTGAAGATCAAGATCGAGCGTCCCGACGCCGAAGCGGCCAAGGACATCTTCGGCAAGTACCTCACCGAGCGCCTCCCGCTCCACGCGGACGACCTCGACGAGCACGGCGGCGACCGGACCACCACGGTCCAGAGCATGATCCAGACCGCCGTGGAGCAGATGTACGCCGAATCCGAGGAGAACCGCTTCCTGGAAGTCACCTACGCCAACGGCGACAAGGAAGTCCTCTACTTCAAGGACTTCAACTCCGGCGCCATGATCGAGAACATCGTCGGACGTGCCAAAAAGATGGCGATCAAGGACTTCCTCGAAAAGACCCAGAAGGGCCTCCGCGTCTCCCACCTGCTCCAGGCCTGCGTGGACGAGTTCAAGGAGAACGAGGACCTGCCCAACACCACCAACCCGGACGACTGGGCCCGGATCTCCGGAAAGAAGGGCGAACGGATCGTCTACATCCGTACCCTCATCACCGGAAAGCAGGGTGCGGACACCGGCCGCTCCATCGACACGGTGGCGAATACCGGTCAGTACCTGTAAAAGCAGGGCGGCTGCGGGTGCCCTCACCGGGTACCCGCAGCTCTTGCGTTTTTCAGGCCACGACCGGAGCAGCCAATGACGCAAATGATCTCCCCACCAGCGCAAAGGCGTTCTAGGCTCGTTCCTACCGCCGAGTCGCGCAGTGCGGGGACGGGTACCGCACACGCACCGGAGCGCCAGCGGTACTTGAGCGGCGCCCACGACCGAGGGCGCCGCCGGGCAAGGAGGGCCGCATGACCGTACGGCGAGTAATGGGCATCGAGACGGAGTACGGGATCTCCGTCCCCGGCCACCCCAACGCCAATGCCATGCTCACCTCGTCCCAGATCGTCAACGCCTACGCGGCGGCGATGCACCGGGCCCGCCGGGCCCGCTGGGACTTCGAGGAGGAGAACCCGCTGCGGGACGCGCGAGGCTTCGACCTCGCCCGGGAGGCCGCCGACTCCAGCCAGCTCACCGACGAGGACATCGGCCTCGCCAACGTCATCCTCACCAACGGTGCACGGCTCTACGTCGACCACGCCCACCCGGAATACAGCGCTCCCGAGGTCACCAACCCCCGCGACGCCGTCCTCTGGGACAAGGCCGGCGAGCGGATCATGGCCGAGGCCGCCGAACGGGCCGCCCAGCTGCCCGGCGCCCAGCCCATCCACCTCTACAAGAACAACACCGACAACAAGGGCGCCTCCTACGGCACGCACGAGAACTACCTGATGAAGCGGGAAACCCCGTTCTCGGACATCGTGCGCCACCTCACGCCCTTCTTCGTCTCCCGCCAGGTCTTCGCCGGAGCGGGCCGCGTCGGCATCGGCCAGGACGGACACGAACACGGCTTCCAGCTCAGCCAGCGCGCGGACTACTTCGAGGTCGAGGTCGGCCTGGAGACCACGCTCAAGCGCCCCATCATCAACACCCGCGACGAACCGCACGCGGACGCGGAGAAGTACCGCCGGCTCCACGTGATCATCGGGGACGCCAACCTCTCCGAGATCTCGACCTACCTCAAGCTCGGCACCACGGCCCTGGTCCTGTCGATGATCGAGGACAGCTTCATCGCCGTGGACCTCGCCGTCGACCAGCCCGTGCGCACCCTCCACCAGGTCTCCCACGACCCCGGCCTCAAGCGCCTGGTCACCCTGCGCAGCGGCCGTACGCTCACCGCGGTCCAGCTGCAGATGGAGTACTACGAACTGGCCCGCAAGTACGTCGAGGAGCGCTACGGCGCCGACGCCGACGACCAGACCAAGGACGTCCTCGGCCGCTGGGAGGACACCCTCACCCGGCTGGAGAACGACCCCATGAGCCTGGCCGGCGAACTCGACTGGGTCGCCAAGCGCGAGCTGATGGAGGGCTACCGCCGCCGCGACGACCTCGACTGGGACGCCGCCCGGCTCCACCTCGTCGACCTCCAGTACGCCGACGTCCGCGCCGACAAGGGCCTGTACAACCGCCTGGCGGCCCGCGGACGCATCAAGCGGCTCCTGGACGAGTCCGAGGTCGACAAGGCCCGCACGAAGCCGCCGGAGGACACCCGTGCCTATTTCCGGGGCCGGTGCCTGGAGCAGTACGCCGACGACGTCGCCGCGGCCAGCTGGGACTCGGTCATCTTCGACCTCCCCGGCCGGGACTCCCTCCAGCGTGTCCCAACCCTGGAACCGCTACGCGGAACGCGAAATCACGTCAAGGAGCTGCTGGACCGCTGCCGCACGGCGGAAGACCTGGTCAGGGTCCTGTCAGGCGGCTGAGCGCGATCAACGGCCCGGACAGCGGGTACTCGAACCGCCCCGGGCCGACAGGGTGGAAAGCCCACCACCCGGGAATCATCGAGGTGGCCCCCGCAGCTTGTGGAAACTGCGGGGCCGATGTCGGACCCGGCCTATAGGGTCTGATCATCACCGATCGGCAGGCGAACTGAGCGGGGTGAGGGTTATGGCGACCAAGGACACCGGCGGCGGCCAGCAGAAGGCGACGCGCTCGACCGAGGAGGTCGAGGAGCAGGCGCAGGACGCGCAGGCTTCGGAGGACCTGAAGGAACGGCACGAGAAGCTGTCGGACGACGTGGACTCCGTCCTGGACGAGATCGACGACGTACTCGAGGAGAACGCCGAAGATTTCGTGAGGTCCTTCGTGCAAAAGGGTGGCCAGTAGGCCACTTTTGCCTTCGAATCTACGGTTCGCGGGCTCGGGGGTGTGAGTGAGCGAGGAGCAGGGGGCGAAGCGTCGCTCGCGGTGCAGGGATGCCGGACCGCGAGCGGCCTTCGCCCGTGACAAGGCCGCTCGTGACGGGCCGCAGGCCTGCTGCCGGAAGTGCTGGAGGATGTCCCACCGGGCCCGGCAGAAGGTGTGTCCGGCCGCTGTGCCCGCACATGTGGATCACCGCCGTCAGACGGGTAGGGTCCGTGGCGTAGCGTGCTCCAGCGGCAATGCCGCACTGGGGCAGTTCAAGGATCAGCCCGAGGTCATCAGGCGGGCTGCTGCATACGTGGAAGGAAACGCGTGGAAGCCAACACTCGTAGCACCGGGCGTCTGCCAGCTGCCTTCCTGACGCCAGGATCCTCCTCCTTCATGGACTTCCTCTCCGGGCACCAGCCGGAGATGCTGCCCGGCAACCGGCAGCTGCCGCCCACGCAGGGCGTGATCGAGGCGCCGCACGGGACGACCATCGTGGCCGTGACGTTCCCCGGCGGCGTGGTGCTCGCCGGTGACCGGCGGGCCACGATGGGCAACGTCATCGCCCAGCGGGACATCGAGAAGGTGTTCCCGGCCGACGAGTACTCGGCCGTCGGTATCGCCGGCACCGCCGGTCTGGCCGTGGAGATGGTCAAGCTCTTCCAGCTGGAGCTGGAGCACTTCGAGAAGGTCGAGGGCGCACAGCTGTCCCTGGAGGGCAAGGCGAACCGGCTGTCGACCATGATCCGTTCGAATCTGGGCATGGCCATGCAGGGTCTGGCCGTGGTGCCTCTCTTCGCGGGGTACGACGTGGACGGTGAGAAGGGGCGCATCTTCTCGTACGACGTCACCGGCGGCCGTTCCGAGGAGCACAACTTCGCGGCGACGGGTTCCGGCTCGATCTTCGCGCGGGGTGCGATGAAGAAGCTGTTCCGGGACGACCTGACCGAGGAGCAGGCGACCACACTGGTGGTGCAGGCCCTCTATGACGCGGCTGACGACGACTCGGCGACGGGTGGTCCCGATGTCGCCCGCCGGATCTACCCGATCATCACCGTGATCACCGAGGACGGTTTCCGCCGGCTCACCGAGGAGGAGGCGTCGGAGGTCTCCCGCGCGGTGCTCCAGAGGCGTCTGGAGGAGCCGGACGGTCCCAAGGCCGCTCTGCTCTGAGCCGCGGCCCCGGTTCTTATCAAGGTGATCCAGTGACCATGACAGAAAGGGACGGATAACCGGTGTCGACGCCGTTCTATGTCTCACCCCAGCAGGCCATGGCCGACCGGGCGGAGTACGCCCGCAAGGGCATCGCCCGCGGTCGCAGCCTTGTCGTGCTGCAGTATGCCGACGGCATCGTGTTCGTCGGGGAGAACCCGTCCCGCGCGCTGCACAAGTTCAGCGAGATCTACGACCGGATCGGTTTCGCGGCGGCCGGCAAGTACAACGAGTACGAGAATCTGCGGATCGGCGGTGTCCGCTACGCCGACCTGCGGGGTTACACCTATGACCGGGCCGATGTCACGGCTCGTGGTCTGGCCAACGTCTACGCCCAGACACTGGGCACGATCTTCTCCTCCGCGGCCGAGAAGCCGTACGAGGTGGAGCTGGTGGTGGCCGAGGTGGGGGAGACCCCCGACGGTGACCAGATCTACCGGCTGCCGCACGACGGCTCGATCGTGGACGAGCACGGTTCGGTCGCGGTGGGCGGCAACGCGGAGCAGATCGGCACTTTCCTCGATCAGCGGCATCGTGACGGTATGTCGTTGGCGGAGGCCCTGAAGCTGGCCGTGCAGGCTCTGTCGCGGGACACCAACGGCAGTGAGCGGGAGATCCCCGCCGAGCGCCTGGAGGTCGCCGTACTGGACCGTACGCGTCCGCAGAAGCGCAAGTTCAAGCGCGTCGTCGGCCGTCAGCTCTCCCGTCTGCTGGAGGCGGGCGGCGCGAGCACGGAAGCGGAGAGCTCCGAGGAGGAGTGATCCGTCCCTGTCCAGTGGTGCCCCGGCCGGGTCTGCGGCCGGGGCGCCGCGCTTATCGGGGGGTGGGCGGCGGGGCGGTGGAGCCGCGGACGACGAGTTCGACGGGGATGTCCCCGCTCTCCGGTTCGCGGCCGTCGAGGACGGCCAGGAGGGCCCGCATGCCGCGGTCGCCGAAGAGTTCGGCGTCGAGCCTGACCGTGGTGAGTTCCGGGTCGAGCGCGGTGGCCAGGGCGAGGTCGTCCAGGCCGGTGACGGAGATGTCGTCCGGGACGCGCAGGCCGAGGCGGCGCAGGGCTTTGTAGGCGCCGGCGGCGAGTTTGTCGTCGTCGCAGACGATGGCCGTCGGCCGGGGGCCGGGGGTGGTGAGCGCGGCCTCGGTGGCGGTCAGGGCGCCGTCGATGGAGATCGGGGCGCGGGCGGTGCTGAGGTGGGCGCCGGGTACGGCGGCGGTGTGCGCGGCCAGTTCCTCGGCGCGGACTTCGAAGGTCCAGGAGGGCACGTCGGCGGCGAGGTGCAGGATGCGGCGGTGGCCGAGGCCGAGCAGGTGGGCGGCGACCTGGCGGACGCCGTCGGCGATGTCGAGGTTCACGGTCGCGGCGCCGAGGCTGCCGGCGGGGTCGCTGTCGAGCATGACGAGGGGGAGCTGGTCGCCGCGGATGGCGGTGAGGGCGTCGGCGGCCATGGAGGAGGCGATGACTCCGTCCAGGGCGGCCTGGGCGGAGGCGAAGGGGTCGCGGGCGGGGCCGATGCCTTCGGGGGAGGGGTAGAGGACCACGCCGAAGCCGTGTTCGGCGGCGACGCGGGCGGCGCCGGTGTAGACGCCGGCGAAGAACTCGGTGGTGAGGGCGGGTACGACGAGCAGGACGGTGCGGGTGTGGCCGAGGCGGAGGTTGCGGGCGGCGAGGTTGGGCCGGTAGCCGAGGTCGCGGGCGGCTTCCCGGACGCGTTCGGCGGTGGTCTGCGACACGCGGCCGCGCCATTTGTCGCCCAGTACGAGGGAGACGGCCGCCTGGGAGACCCCGGCCGCCTGGGCGACGTCCCGGCTGGTCGGGCGCGTGCTGCTGTGTGCCACGGTGGGCCTGCTCCTTGTCGTCGGGTCGCCGGCCGGTGGGTGTTCGGGCCCTGCGGCTCGTTCGGGTCGTGTGGACGTGTGAACAGCGCACATGGTACGTATGGAAGCGGACGTTATACGTAACACTTGGAGGCGGGCATGGCCACGGGATACCTGGAGATCCTGAAGGCGAGACACGCGCTCCGGCTGCTCACGGGGACTCTGGTCGGCCGGCTGCCCAATGCCACCGCCGCCATCGCCCTGGTGCTCTTCGTCCGGGCCGAGGGCGGCACCTACAGCCTGGCCGGTGCTCTCGCGGCCGTGTACGGCGTCGCCAACGCGGTCGGCCAGCCGGTGCTGGGCCGCCTGGTGGACCTGTACGGCCAGCCGCGTGTGCAGTTGCCCGCTGCCGTTCTGGCGGCCCTCGCCATGACGCTGTTCGCGCTCTCCGGCACCGATCCGCTGCCGCTGGCCTACGCGGCCGTGGCGGCGGCCGGCCTGTTCACGCCGCCCCTGGAGGGCGGCCTGCGTGCGCTGTGGCCGTCGGTGCTGCGCCGTGAGGACCAGGTGCACACGGCGTACGCCATGGACGCGATCGCCCAGGAGATCATGTTCACCGCCGGGCCGCTGCTGGTGACCCTGTGCGTGTCGCTGTGGGACGAGCGTGCCGCCCTGCTGGTGCTGAACGTCCTCGGTGTGCTCGGCGCGCTCTCGGTGGTCGTCTCGCCGCCCTCGCGCGCGTGGCGCTCGGCTCCGCGGGAGGCCCACTGGCTGGGTGCCCTGCGGTCGCCCGGTCTGCTCGCCCTGCTCGCCGCGTTCCTGTTCGTCGGTGTGGCGCTGGGTTCCATCACGGTCGCCGCGGTGTCGTACGCCGACGGTCATGGCGGTGACGCGGTGTACGGCTGGCTGATGGCCGGGCTGGGCCTGGGGGCCCTGGCCGGCGGCACCGTCTACGGGGCCCGTCGGTGGGCGGGTGCGCCCGAGCGGCGACTGCGGGTCCTGGTGGCGCTTCTGGCGGTGTGTTACCTGCCGCTGATGCTGGTGCCGGGGCCGGTGGTGATGGTGCTGCTCAGCGTGGTTTCCGGGGTGTTCCTGGCGCCCTGTATCGCCTGCGCGTTCATCATCGTGGACCGGCATGCGCCGAGGGGGACGGTCACCGAGGCGTTCTCCTGGCTCGTGACGACGTTCACCGTGGGCGCGTCGGTGGGAACGGGCCTGGCGGGGCCGGTGGTCCAGGCCGGTGGCACGGTGTGGGGCTTCGCTCTGCCGAGCGTGGCGGGGGCCGTGTCGTTGCTGGTCCTGCTGGGCACGGGGCGGGTCCTCGCAGCTCCCGCGCGCGGCGGGGTCGTTGCGGCTTCATCGGAAAATGATCCAAATCGTGCTGTCGAACCCCGTTTCAGCTCGGGGGATCGGGCGTAATGTTCCCTCATGGACCGCCGCATTTTCGGGCTGGAGAATGAGTACGGCGTCACGTGCACGTTCAGGGGACAGCGCCGCCTGTCTCCTGACGAGGTGGCGCGGTACCTCTTCCGCCGTGTCGTGTCATGGGGCCGCAGCAGCAATGTCTTTCTGCGAAACGGCGCCCGGCTCTATCTCGACGTGGGTTCACATCCGGAATACGCGACACCCGAATGTGACAACGTGACCGAACTGGTCACCCACGACAAAGCCGGCGAGCGCATTCTCGAAGGACTCCTGGTGGACGCGGAACGACGCCTGCACGAGGAGGGCATCGCAGGCGACGTCTACCTCTTCAAGAACAACACCGACTCGGCGGGCAACTCCTACGGTTGCCATGAGAACTACCTGGTGGCGCGGCACGGGGAGTTCTCCCGGCTCGCGGACATCCTGATCCCGTTCCTGGTCACCCGGCAGCTGCTGTGCGGCGCCGGAAAGGTGCTGCAGACGCCGCGGGGCGCCGTCTACTGCGTCAGCCAGCGGGCGGAACACATCTGGGAGGGCGTCTCCTCGGCGACGACCCGCTCCCGGCCCATCATCAACACCCGTGACGAGCCGCACGCGGACGCCGAGCGTTACCGCAGGCTGCACGTCATCGTCGGCGACTCGAACATGTCCGAGACGACGATGCTGCTCAAGGTCGGCGCCACCGATCTGGTGCTGCGCATGATCGAGGCCGGCACCGTGATGCGTGACCTCACCCTGGAGAACCCGATCCGGGCGATCCGGGAGGTCAGCCACGACATCACCGGCCGGCGCAAGGTGCGTCTGGCCAGCGGCCGGGAGGCCTCCGCGCTGGAGGTGCAGCGCGAGTACTTCGACAAGGCGCTGGACTTCTGCGACCGCCGGGGCATCCGTACCGGTACGGTCGCGCAGGTCCTGGAGCTGTGGGGCCGTACGCTCGAGGCGATCGAGAACGAGGAACTGGACCGCATCGGGACCGAGATCGACTGGGTCATGAAGTACAAGCTCATCGAGCGGTACCGGGCCAAGCACAACATGACGATGTCGCATCCGCGGGTCGCCCAGATAGACCTCGCCTACCACGACATCCACCGCCGTCGCGGCCTGTACTACCTGCTGGAGAAGAAGGGCCAAGCCGCCCGGGTCTGCAACGACTTGAAGATCTTCGAAGGCAAGTCGGTTCCTCCGCAGACCACTCGGGCGCGGTTGCGCGGCGACTTCATCCGGCGGGCACAGGAGCAGCGCCGGGACTTCACGGTCGACTGGGTGCATCTGAAGCTCAACGACCAGGCGCAGCGCACCGTGCTGTGCAAGGACCCGTTCCGTTCCGTGGACGACCGGGTGGAGAAGCTGATCGCCGGAATGTAGCGAAAGGCGGGTGAGCCGGGTGTTCGGGCGCCGAGGTGTCCGAACGCCACACGGGCGCCGTACGTTTCCCGTACGGCGCCCGTGTCAGGTCGTAGAGTTGCGCGCACGCCATCCGCAAGATCGACCGATTACGAGGCTCTTCCGTGCGCCGACGCTCACTTCTCCTCGCCGCCGTTCCCGCAGGACTGGTCACGCTCGCCGGATGCGGTGACGGCACGTCCGACTCCAGCAAGACGAGCGCCTCGCCGTCGCCCTCGGTGTCCTCCGCGCCGCCGCCCAAGATCGTGGACGGGCCGCTGCCGGCGATCACGGCGGGTAGGAAGTTCGGCGAGAAGCCGACCGTCGCCAAGGGGACGGGCGAGCCGCCGAAGGACCTCGCCGTGAAGACGGTGATCGCGGGCAGTGGCCGGACGGTCGCGGAGAACGACTTCATCCGGGCCGACTACCTGGGCCAGGTCTGGAGCTCGGGCAAGGTCTTCGACAACTCCTACGACCGTAAGCGTCCGCTGGTCATGCAGCTCGCCCAGGGCAGCATCATCGACGGCTGGCGCTACGCCCTGCAGGGCAAGAGGACGGGCAGCCGGATCGAGATCGCCGTGCCGCCGGCCCTGGGCTACGGCAAGGGCGGCAACGCGCAGGCGGGCATCAAGGGCACGGACACCCTGGTGTTCGTCATCGACCTGGAGGAGTCGTTCAACTCCAAGAGCTCGGCCAAGGGCACGCCGGTGCCGCAGACGGACGCCGCCCTGCCGAAGGTGGGCACCAACACCGACGGCCAGGTCCCGAAGGTCACGATTCCCCGGACGGACCCGCCGAAGAAGCTCGTGTCGCAGTACGTCCTGGAGGGCGACGGCCCCGAGCTGAAGGCCGACCAGACGGTCCTGTGCCAGTTCCAGGGCCTGGTCTGGGACGGCGGAAAGACCTTCGAGCGGACGTACGGCTCGGGCCGGCTCAGTCAGTTCTCGCTGCAGCAGATGCAGCAGGCGGTCAAGGGCCTCGCCCAGGGCCTGACCGGCAAGAAGGTGGGCAGCAGGGTCCTGATCGTGATTCCGCCGGAGCTGGGGTACGGGGACAACCCGCCGAGCGGCGGGGCCGTCAAGAAGGGCTCGACCCTGGTGTTCACGGTGGACATCCTGGCGGCGATGTAGCCCGGCGCGCCCGTGGCGGGCGTGCGGGCCCTGGAGATGAAAGACTGTCCGCGTTTCGTGTCGTACACAAGCAGGAGCTTTTGACGTGAGCAACGAGAAGCCCGAGATCGACTTTCCCGAGGGCAACCCCCCGGCGGACCTTGAGATCAAGGACATCTGGGAAGGTGACGGGCCGGTCGCGGAGGCGGGTCAGAACGTCACCGTGCACTACGTGGGCGTCGCCTTCAGCACCGGTGAGGAGTTCGACGCCAGCTGGAACCGCGGGACGCCGTTCACTTTCCCGCTGGGCGGGGGCCGGGTCATCGCGGGCTGGGACAAGGGCGTGCAGGGCATGAAGGTCGGTGGCCGCCGCCAGCTGACCATCCCCGCCCACCTCGCCTACGGCAACCAGAGCCCGACCCCGGCGATCAAGCCCGGCGAGACCCTGATCTTCGTGGTGGACCTCCTCGCCGTCTGATCCGCGGCTCGGGTCCGACCGGATCTGATCACCTGGGGCCCATGCCTGCTCGGGCATGGGCCCTCGGCTTTTGTCACCGCACGTCGGAGCGGTACGGTCATCGGTCGTAAGCACCATAGGGAAGACGAAGGGCGTCGATGGCCATTGCCAAGGCCGAGCGGCTGATGAACCTCGCGCTGTGTCTGCTCGGCACGCGTCGGCCACTCAGCAAGCGCGAGCTGCGCGAGAGCATCGAGGCCTACCTGGAGGCGGGCTCCGACGACTCCTTCAACCGCATGTTCGAGCGGGACAAGGACGACCTGCGCGAGCTGGGCCTGGTCATCGAGACCGTGGAGAACCTCGACGGCGAGGTCGGCTATCTCGCCCGCCGCGACAGCAACCGCCTGCCCCCCATCACCCTGGACGCCGAGGAGGCCGCCGCCCTCGGTCTGGCCGCCAAGATCTGGCAGCAGGCCCGCCTGGCCGGGGCCGCCAGCGGAGCCCTGCAGAAGCTGCGTGCGGCCGGCCTGCCCGAGGACGTCGACCCGTACGAGGCGCACGGCGCGCTGGAGCCGCGCATCCCGGTGCACGAGGCCGCCTTCGAACCGCTGATGCTGGCCTGCCGCGACCGCCGCCCGGTGCTCTTCGAGTACCGCAAGGCGTCCGCCGCCCGCCCCGAGCCCCGGCACGTCGAGCCGTGGGCGCTGGAGTGCTGGCGCGGCCACTGGTACCTGGCCGGCTTCGACCGCGACCGGGGCGCCGAGCGTGTCTTCCGGCTCTCCCGGATCACCGGCAAGGTCAGGTCCCGCGGTACGGGCTTCACCGCGCCCGTGCCGGACGTCGTCACCGTGCGTGAGACCGTCGCGAGCTGGGCCGGTGAGATCGCCGACCGCTCGGCGCTGATCCGGCTGCGGTCCGGCGCCGGTTACCCCCTTCGGGCGAAAGCCACCAAGGTCCGGGAACTCGGCGACGGCTGGGACGAGTTGGAGATTCCGTACGGGCACGGCCTGGACGCCTGGCTGGCGGAGTTCGGGCCGGTCGTGGTGGTCGTGGAGCCGGCGGAGCTGCGGGCCGACGTGGTGGACCGGCTGCGTGCCGTGGCCAAGGGCTGAGGGGGAGCAGGACTGTGGCAGGCAAACCGGCCAGGACGGTCAACGCCATCGACCAGACCCGGCGGATGCTCTCCCTGGTGACGTATCTCCGGGAGCGCCCCGGTGCCCGGATCGCCGATGTGGCGCGCGCCTTCGGCATCAGTGAGGACGAGCTGGTCGCCGACCTCGATCTGCTGCCCATGTGCGGGACCAGCTTCCGTGGCGGGGACCTGCTGGACATCGACACCGACGGCGAGCGCATCTGGTGGCACAACCCGGCCGCGCTCGGCGAGGAGGCGGCCGAGCCGCTCCGGCTCGCCGCCGACGAGGCGACCGCCCTGCTGGTCGCCGCCCGGGCGGTGGCGACGCTGCCCGGCCTGCGGGAGGGGGACCGGCAGGCCCTGGTGCGGGCCACCGCCAAGGTGGAGACCGCGGCCGGCGAGGCCGCCGGCGCCAGTTCCCGTCTGTCGGTGACCTTCGAGTCCGAGGGCGGTGTCTTCGCCGACGTCGACCGGGCGATCTCCGAGCGCCGCCGGCTGTGGATCCGTTACTACTCCCCGGCCCGCGACGAGCTCACCGAGCGCGAGATCGACCCGATCCGGCTGGTCAGCGTCGGCCACACCTATGTGGAGGCCTGGTGCCGGCGCTCCGAGGCGCGGCGCACCTTCCGCCTGGACCGGGTGGCCGAGATCAGAATCCTGGACGCGCCCTCGGCCCCGCCGGAGATAGAGCTGCGCGACCTCTCCGAGGCCCTGGTGCAGCCGGCCGCCGAGGATCCGGAGGTCGTGGTCGAGGTAGGCCCCGGCGGCCGCTGGGTCGCCGAGTACTACCCGCACGACAGTGCCGATGAGCTGCCCGACGGCGGGCTGCGTATCTCTCTGCGCACCCCCGACCCGGCCTCCCTGCGCCGGCTGGCGCTGCGGCTCGGCGGCGACGGCCGGATCGTCTCGCCGCCGGAGCTGGCCGACAGCGCCCGCCGGGCGGCCCGCGAGGCGCTGGCGGCGTACGACGGCGCGGTGCCCGGTGCCGAGGGCGGACGGGACGAGGGGTCTGGGTGAGCCGAGGCCGTGGCGTCCCGGCGGCGCACGACCGAAGCGACCAGAGGAAGGGGAGCGAGGGCTGTGAGCGAGTATGCGGAGCCCGGTGCGGGTGAGATGACGGTGGCGGCGGCCTTCGCCGGGATGCGCAGAGTGGTCCCGGTGATGTTCAGGGCCGGCTGCCCGGACTGCCGTGGCCGCTTCGAGCTCGCGGCGAGTGCGCTGCGCCTCGCCATCGGCGCGAGCAGCCGGACGACGTTCTACTCCTTCACCTGCCCCGATTGCGGCGCCGCGGTCCGCAAGCCGGCCGGGGAGCGGATCGTGGAGCTGCTCACCGGCGGTGGGGTCAGGACCCTGCGACTGCACTCCACGGTGTAGCCGGGCGCGGTCCGCGCGGCGGGACGCACTAGTCTCGGCGTCATGTTCTGGCCGATGTTCGCGGTAGCCGTGGGTTTCCTGGGTCTCGCTGTCCTGGGGGTGCTCGCCGTCCGGGTCTTTCTGGAGGCGCGCCGGCTCGGGGAGCAGGTCGCGGATTCCGCGCGTCGTATCAACAGGGCCGCCGAGAATCTGGAGCGGGCGGCCGTGAGCGCGGCCCGGGCCGTGGACACGCTGTGAGCGGGGCGCAGGGCGGCCCCGAACGGGCCGGGGCGCGTGCGCCGTCGGTCACTTCGCCCTGTCACCTTGCCCACCCGGCCAGGTACGCTGCAGATCGCGGCCCGGAAACGAGGCGCGGTCCGCGGTGCAGGAGTACGCCCGGGGATTGTTCCGCGTTCATCCCCAGGCGTTACGATCGCAGACAGCATGACGTTCGGACGAGTGTCCGACCTGTCGGACATGCCCGCCTCGATGAGAAGGTGAAGATTTATGTTCCGCAACGGACTTGAGCCGTGGCACCTGCTGATCCTCGTTGTGGTGATCCTCCTCGTGTTCGGCTCGAAGAAGCTGCCGGACATGGCGCGCTCGCTCGGCAAGTCGGCCCGCATCCTGAAGAGCGAGGCGAAGGCGATGAAGGAGGACGGCAAGCAGCCGTCCGACACCGCCCCGTCCGCCGAGGAGCCCGCTCCCGCTCAGCGCACGATCCAGGCCGCGCCCGGCGACGTGACCAGCTCCCGGCCGGTCAACGAGCCGACGGACACGACCCAGCGCTGACGCGAGGACCGGGGGCATCCGGTCCGTTGTACGAGATGAGGATGTGGGTTGCTCAAGTCTGCCCGCAAAAAGGAGAGGGATCCCGAGGGGCGGATGCCGCTCGGGGAGCACCTGCGTGAGCTGCGCAACCGGCTCGCGAAGGGTGTCCTGGCGATCCTCGCCGTCACCATCGTCGCGGCCTTCTTCTACCGGGACATCATCGATGTCATCACCCGGCCGATGCTCGACGAGATCGGCTGCCACCAGTCCTTCGGTGAGCTGGCCGACGTCAAGAACGTCCGCTGCGCGCACATCACCATCAGCGGCCTGCTGGCGCCGTTCACCCTGGCCCTGAAGGTGGCCCTGATGGCCGGTGTCGTACTCGCGTCGCCGGTCTGGCTCTACCAGCTGTGGGCGTTCGTCGCACCGGGTCTGCACCGCAGCGAGAAGAAGTACGCCTACGGCTTCGTCGGCTTCGGCTTCCCGCTCTTCCTCGGCGGCGGCTACCTCGCCTTCCACGTGCTGCCCACCACGGCGAAGGTCATGATCGGCCTCACCCCGCAGGGCGCCGAGAACCTCCTGCCGCTGGACGACCTGCTGGACCTCATCACCCGCATGATCGTCGTCTTCGGTCTCGCCTTCGAGATGCCGCTGCTGCTGGTCATGCTCAATCTCACCGGGGTGCTGTCCGGACGGCGCATGCTGGGCTGGTGGCGGGCCATGGTCGTCGGCATCACCGTCTTCGCCGCGGTGGCCACGCCGAGCCCCGACCCGATGACGATGCTGGCGCTGGCGGCGCCGATCTGGGCGCTGTACTTCATCGCCGTGGCCATCTCGCTGCTCAACGACCGGCGCCGGGCTCGCCGCGAGGCGCAGGGCCCCGGCGACGACGAGGCGTCCGAGCTGGACCTCACGCCCGAGGACATCGGCGAGATCGAGCCCGTCCCGGCCGCCCGCGCGCTGCCGGAGCAGGCGAGCACCGACCGGGTCAACGGTTACGACGACGTCACCTGATCCCTCACCGAGTCGCCGCGCGATGCCCCCGTCCCCCGTGGACGGGGGCATCCGTCGTCCACGGGGGACGGGCCGGCCGGCGATCCCGGTAATGATCGTCCTGTTGTCGGTGGGGCCCGGTACGCTCGAAAGTACGATGACAGAGGATCTCTCACCGGCCGAGCGGTACGCGGCAGCCCGCAGGCGGGCAGCCGAGCAGGCCACCGCGCTCGCCTCCTTCCGCGAGATGTACGACTTCGGCCTCGACCCCTTCCAGATCGAGGCCTGCCAGGCGCTCGAAGCGGGGAAGGGTGTGCTGGTGGCCGCCCCCACCGGCTCGGGCAAGACGATCGTGGGCGAGTTCGCCGTCCACCTCGCCCTGAAGCAGGGCAAGAAGTGCTTCTACACGACACCCATCAAGGCGCTGTCGAACCAGAAGTACGCCGACCTGTGCCGTCGCTACGGCGCCGACAAGGTCGGCCTGCTGACCGGCGACAACAGCGTGAACTCCGATGCGCCGGTGGTCGTGATGACCACCGAGGTGCTGCGGAACATGCTGTACGCCGGGTCGCAGACCCTCCTCGGCCTCGGCTACGTGGTCATGGACGAGGTGCACTACCTCTCCGACCGCTTCCGGGGCGCCGTCTGGGAGGAGGTGATCATCCACCTGCCCGAGTCGGTGACCCTGGTGTCGCTCTCCGCCACCGTCTCCAACGCGGAGGAGTTCGGTGACTGGCTGGACACCGTCCGTGGCGACACGGAGGTGATCGTCTCCGAGCACCGGCCCGTGCCGCTGTTCCAGCACGTGCTCGCCGGGCGCCGGATGTACGACCTGTTCGAGGAGGGCGAGGGCCACAAGAAGGCCGTCAACCCCGACCTGGCCCGGCTGGCCCGCATGGAGGCCACCAGGCCGTCGTACCAGGACCGCAGGCGCGGCCGGGCGATGCGCGAGGCCGACCGGGAGCGCGAGCGCAGACAGCGCTCGCGGGTGTGGACGCCGGGCCGCCCCGAGTTCATCGAGCGCCTGGACTCCGAGGGGCTGCTGCCCGCCATCACCTTCATCTTCAGCCGTGCCGCGTGCGAGGCCGCCGTCCAGCAGTGCCTGTACGCGGGCCTGAGGCTCAACGACGAGGAGGCCCGGGACCGGGTCCGTGCCCTGGTCGAGGAGCGCACCGCCTCCATCCCGCACGAGGACCTGCACGTCCTCGGCTACTACGAGTGGCTGGAGGGCCTGGAGCGCGGCATCGCCGCCCACCACGCGGGCATGCTGCCGACCTTCAAGGAGGTCGTCGAGGAGCTGTTCGTGCGTGGCCTGGTGAAGGCGGTGTTCGCCACCGAGACCCTCGCGCTCGGCATCAACATGCCCGCCCGCTCGGTGGTGCTGGAGAAGCTCGTCAAGTGGAACGGCGAGCAGCACGCCGACATCACGCCCGGTGAGTACACCCAGCTGACCGGCCGTGCGGGCCGCCGGGGCATCGACGTCGAGGGTCACGCCGTGGTGCTGTGGCAGCGCGGGATGAGCCCCGAGCACCTCGCCGGTCTCGCGGGCACGCGCACGTATCCGCTGCGCTCCAGCTTCAAGCCGTCGTACAACATGGCGGTCAACCTGGTCGAGCAGTTCGGCCGGCACCGCTCGCGCGAGCTGCTGGAGACGTCCTTCGCGCAGTTCCAGGCCGACAAGTCGGTCGTCGGGATCTCCCGCCAGGTGCAGCGCAACGAGGAGGGTCTGGAGGGCTACAAGGCGTCCATGACCTGCCACCTCGGCGATTTCGAGGAGTACGCGCGGCTGCGCCGCGAGCTGAAGGACCGGGAGACCGAGCTGGCCCGGCAGGGCGTGAACCAGCGTCGCGCCGAGGCCGCCACCTCCCTGGAGAAGCTCAAGCCGGGCGACGTCATCCACGTGCCCGCGGGCAAGTACGCGGGCCTCGCCCTGGTCCTGGACCCGGGACTGCCCGCCGGCCGTTCCAACGGGCACCGCGGCCTGGACCACCACGACGGTCCGCGCCCGCTGGTGCTGACCGCCGAACGGCAGGTCAAGAGGCTGGCGTCCATCGACTTCCCCGTGCCGGTCGAGGCGCTGGACCGGATGCGGATCCCGAAGTCCTTCAACGCGCGCTCGCCGCAGTCCCGCCGGGACCTCGCCTCGGCGCTGCGCACCAAGGCCGGGCACATCCCGCCCGAGCGGGCCCGCAAGAAGCGGTCGCAGGCCGCCGACGACCGCGAGATCGCCCGGCTGCGGACCGCCATCCGGGCCCACCCCTGCCACGGCTGCAACGACCGTGAGGACCACGCCCGTTGGGCCGAGCGCTACCACCGGCTGCTGCGCGACACCTCGCAGCTGGAGCGGCGCATCGAAGGCCGCACGAACACCATCGCGCGCACCTTCGACCGGATCGTGGCCCTGCTGACCGAGCTGGACTACCTGCGGGGTGACGAGGTCACCGAGCACGGCAAGCGGCTCGCGCGGCTGTACGGCGAACTGGACCTGCTGGCCAGTGAGTGTCTGCGCGAGCGGGTCTGGGAGGGCCTGGACCCCGCCGAACTCGCCGCCTGCGTCTCGGCGCTGGTGTACGAGGCACGGGTCGGCGACGACGCGATGGCGCCGAAGCTGCCGTCCGGCAGGGCCAAGGCCGCGCTCGGTGAGACGGTCCGGATCTGGGGCCGGCTGGACGCTCTGGAGGAGGACTTCCGGATCAACCAGACCGAGGGCGTCGGCCAGCGCGAACCCGACCTCGGCTTCGCCTGGGCCGCCTACATGTGGGCCTCCGGCAAGGGACTGGACGAGGTGCTGCGCGAGGCGGAGATGCCGGCCGGTGACTTCGTGCGGTGGTGCAAGCAGGTCATCGACGTGCTCGGCCAGATCTCCGCGGCCGCTCCCGTGGAGGGCTCGACGGTGGCCAAGGCCGCGCGCAAGGCGGTCGACCAGTTGCTGCGGGGTGTGGTCGCCTACTCCTCGGTGGGCTGAGACAGGCGCCGGAACAGGCGCTGCCGCTCGTACCGCCCCGGTACCGTCCTCGTCGGACGGTACCGGGGCGTACTGCCGCCCGGGGAACGGCGGCCGCGCCCGTCGAGGTGCGGCCGCCGATCCTTTTTCACTCTTCACGGTGAGTGACTTCCGTACGCCCGTGTGCTGTTACCGAACGTGTGCGCACAAGAGCGCAGCGTGCAAAAGGAGTTGAGCGTACTCCGGTTGCGAGGGCGATTTCAGGTGCTTGCCGAATATGACACGGCGATGATCCGGTCGGACTAAGCTCGCCCGCGGCGCACCGAGTTGAGGCAATTCGTGCGTCTGTTCCCAAACATGAAGTAGATCCCGACAGTTCATGAACCTTCCCCCCGCAAGCTCCCCCGACACCCAGCCGATTCATCTCAGAAGGCATCCATGGTGAGTGTTCGAAAGCCTCCCGGCGGCCGTGAACGTCCCTATGCGCGCGTGCTGTTGCCGCCCGCCATAGTGATGGCCGGCGCGGCCGGGGCCGCCGTCGCCCTCGTACCGCCCTCGGCCCGGATCGCCGTCGGCGTGTGCGGAGCACTGGCCGTGCTGCTGGTCCTCGGCACGGCCGGGGAGGCCGCCCGGCGCGGCCGTCAGCTCCGAGAGGCCCAGGCCGACCACGCCCGTCACTCCGCGTATCTGGAACAGCGGATCGCCGCGCACGACCAGCTGATGGAGCGCTTCGCCAACGACGTCCTGCCCATCGGTTTCCTCCGGCTGCGCCGCGGCGAGGCGCTGCGGGACACGGTGCGCTACATCTTCGACGAGGACCCCTCACTGCGCGGCCTGCCCGACGGGTACCGCGAGCTGGTGCGCATCGCCCTGCGCGGCGCCGACCACGAGATCTCGATGCGCGACGCCTCCGAGCGCTCCTTCGTGAGCATCGCCCGCCGCGTGCAGGCCATCGTCCACCAGCAGGCCAAGGAACTCCGCGAGATGGAGGAGGACCACGGGCGCAACCCGGAGGTCTTCGACGACCTGCTGCGCATCGACCACGGCACCTCGCTGATCGGCCGCCTCGCCGACACCATCTCCGTCCTCGGCGGCGGCCGTCCCGGCCGTCAGTGGCCCCTGCCGGTCTCCCTCTACAGCGTGCTGCGCGGCGCGATGTCCCGCATCCTGGAGTACCGCCGCATCGACCTCAGCTCCATCGTCAACATCAACATCAAGGGCACCGCGGTCGAACCCGTCATCCACGCGGCCGCCGAACTCCTCGACAACGCCACCCGCTACTCGCCGCCCTCGACGCAGGTGCACGTCACCGCGGCGGAGGTGCAGGCGGGCATCGCCATCGAGATCGAGGACGCCGGTGTCAGCCTCAGCGAGGAGTCCCGCGCCCGTATCGAGCAGATGATCGAGGACGCCAAGAACGGTGACGACGCGCAGAACCTCGGCGAGAACCCGCGCCTCGGCCTCGCCGTCGTCGGCCGGCTCTGCAAGCAGTTCGACATGGAGGTCTCGCTGCGCGCCTCCGCCTACGGCGGCGTCCGCGCGATCCTCATCGTGCCGCGTGTCATGACGACCACCGAGCCCGGCGTCGGCGCCGCGCACGGCATCGGCGCCACCGGCATCCCGAAGCCCGAACTCGGTGCCGTCGAGGGCCCCAAGCGCCCGCCCAAGAAGCGCCGCCCCACCAGCCCCAAGATCCCCGCCGGAATCTCCCTGGAGGACGACGTCCCGGAGGTCACCGAGTGGACCGCGGGCGGCCTGCCGCAGCGCCGCAGCCGGGTGAAGACCCCGCTCAGCCAGCGGATCGCGGAGCAGGCCGCCATCGAGCGCGCCGAGCGCGAGGGCAGGCCCACCATCTGGTCCCAGACCAGGACCGAACCGGAACCCGAGCCCGAGATCGACCCCGAGCGCAAGAAGCTCCTGGACCGGCCCCCGGGCATGTGGATGGAGGCGTTCTGGGACGGCCTGCGCAAGGGCATGCCCGAGGACGCCACCGCGGCCGAACTCACCGACTTCACGCTCAACCCCACCAAGTACCTGCATCTGATCGACGATTCGGCCGACTACGCCGAGGGCGCCACCGGGGCCGACGACGAGGGGGACCTCAAGTGATCCAGCAGCGAGCGAACCTGGACTGGATGCTCAAGCAGCTGAACGACGGCGTACCGGGCATCGAGATGATCGTGGTCCTCTCCTCCGACGGGCTGCGCATCGCCCGCTACGGCGGCGACCCCGACGCCGCCGACCGCGTGGCCGCCGCCTGCGCGGGCGTCCAGAGCCTGGCCGGCGCCATCATCCAGGAGATCCCCGGAGCCGGCGAGATGAAGGTCGTCGTCATCGAGATCGAGGGCGGCTACTTCTACCTCATGAACGCCGGCGCCAACGCCTACCTCGCCGTGCTCGCCGACGTGACCTGCGAACCGGGCCGGATGAGCGGCATGATGCGCGACCTCGTCGTCCGGATCGGCGCCCACCTCACCAGTCCGCCCCGGCGGAACGGGCAGACCGTATGACACCTCCACGACGCAAACGGCGCCGGCCGCAGCCGGTGGCACCACCGCCTCCGCGGTCCCTCGAACCGGCACAGGGCCAGGGCAAGCCCGGGAATCCCGAACGGCTGTACACGATCGCGGGATCCGGCGACGGCGCCCGCGCGGACCTCGACCTGGTGACCTTAATCGTGGCGCGCTCCGCGCCCCCGCCGTCCGCCTCGCCGGAGGAAGGGGCCGTGCTGCGGCTCTGCATCGCCCCGCTGTCCGTGGCCGAGCTCTCCGCCTATCTGCAGCTGCCGTTCAGCGCGATGACCGTACTGATCACCAAGCTGATCACGGCGGAACTGGTGCAGGTGCGCGCCCCGATCGTCCGCCAGGCGGTTCCCGACCGATCACTTCTCGAAGCGGTGATGCATGGACTTCAAAGGCTCTGACACGATCCCCGGCCCGCGCACCGAGGACCATCTGCCGCACACGGCCCAGGCCGCGGTGAAGATCGTGATCGTGGGCGGCTTCGGTGTCGGCAAGACCACCATGGTCGGTTCCGTCAGCGAGATCAGGCCGCTGACCACCGAGGAGACCATGACCCAGGCCGGCATCGGCGTGGACGACAACTACGGCTCCGACTCCAAGACGGCCACCACCGTGGCCATGGACTTCGGCCGTATCAGCATCACCGACAAACTGGTGCTCTACCTCTTCGGCACCCCCGGCCAGGAGCGCTTCTGGTTCCTGTGGAACGGCCTGTTCGAGGGCGCGCTCGGCGCGGTCGTCCTGGTCGACACCCGGCGCCTGGAGGTCAGCTTCGACGTCATGGGCCGGCTGGAGGAGCGCGGCGTGCCCTTCGTCGTGGCCGTCAACTCCTTTCCGGACGCGCCCGCTTACCCGACCGAGGAACTGCGCACCGCGCTGGACCTGGCCCCGGAGATCCCGATCATCGAGTGCGACGTACGCCGCCGGGCCTCCAGCAAGGACGTGCTGATGACCCTCATGCGCTTCCTGCACTCGCTCGCCCTGTCCGGCGCCCTCACCTGACCTGCTGTCGACCGACCCCGACACCACCCGTTCCGGAGCGACACCGTGACGTCTGAATCCCCATCACTGACCGGCACAGACCCCACGTCCGGCCCGCCGCCGGGCTGTCCCGCGCACGGCCTCGGCCCCGGGGCGGTGCACCGGCTCTACGGCCCGGACACCGAGGACCTCGACGGCCTCTACGAACGTCTGCGCGAGCAGCACGGCACCGTGGCCCCCGTCCTGCTGCACGACGACGTACCGATGTGGGTGGTGCTCGGGCACGCCGAGAACCTCCAGCTGGTGCGCAGCCCCTCGCAGTACACCCGGGACAGCCGCATCTGGACCCCGCTGAAGGAGGGCATGGTCAAGCCCGACCACCCCCTCATGCCGCACATCGCCTGGCAGCCCATCTGCTCCCACGCCGAGGGCGACGAACACCAGCGGCTGCGCGCGGCGGTCACCGCGGCCATGGCCACCATCGACCACCGCAGCGTCCGGCGGCACATCGGCCGCTACACCCAGGGGCTGGTGAACAGCTTCTGCGAGCGGGGCCGGGCCGAGCTGGTCTCCCAGTTCGCCGAGCACCTGCCCATGGCCGTGATGTGCGAGATCCTCGGCATGCCCGAGGAGTACAACGACCGGATGGTGCAGGCCGCGCGGGACGCCCTCAAGGGCACCGAGACCGCCATCCAGAGCCACACCTACGTCATGGACGCGCTGAACCGGCTCACCACCCGCCGCCGGGCCCGGCCCGAGGACGACTTCACCAGTCACCTCATCACGCACCCGGCGGGCCTGAGCGACGACGAGGTCCGCGAACACCTGCGGCTCGTCCTCTTCGCGGCCTACGAGGCCACCGTGAACCTCCTCGCCAACGCACTGCGCATGGTCCTCACCGATCCGGGCTTCCGCGCCCAGCTCAACGGCGGCCAGATGACCGTGCCGGAGGCGATCGAGCAGTCCCTGTGGGACGAACCTCCCTTCAGCACGGTCTTCGGCTACTTCGCCAAGCAGGACACCGAGCTGGGCGGCCGGCGCATCAGCAAGGGCGACGGACTGCTCTTCGCGCCCGCCCCGGGCAACCTCGACCCACGGGTGCGGCCCGACCTGTCCGCGAGCATGCAGGGCAACCGCTCCCACCTCGCCTTCGGCGGCGGGCCGCACGAGTGCCCCGGCCAGGACATCGGCCGCGCCATCGCCGACGTCGGCGTCGACGCGCTGCTGACCCGGCTGTCCGACATCCAGCTGGAGTGCGCCGAGGAGGACCTGCGCTGGCGGTCGTCCATCGCCTCCCGGCACCTGGTGGCCCTGCCGGTGTGCTTCGAACCGAAGCCGCAGCAGGATGTCGAGCTGCCGCCGCGGGCCATGCCGGTCCCGCCGCAGCGCGCCACCTGGCAGGTCGGCACGCTGAGCAGTGACCCGGCCCGGGCCGAGGAACCACAGCCCGCGGCCGTCACCCCGGCCCCCATCGCGGACACCGCCCCGCCGGCCGCACCCCCGGCCCGCCCCCGCGGCCTCTGGCGACGCCTGCTGCGCTGGTGGCGGGGCGACGACTGACGAACCCGGACCCTCGCCTCCGGCGGCCCCCGACGGACACGGTCGGGGGCCGCCCGCGCGGGCCGCGCCGCGCCGGTCGTCCAAGGCGGCCATGAGCCGGGCCCTTCGGACCGGTGGTGCGCTGTGGGCCGTCGCCGGCGTGGTCGGCGGGGCCGGCGTGCGCAGGCCGGTCGGCCCTCGCCCTTGGTGCCCGTCGGGTGAGTCCGGCCGGTTGTCGCGAGCGGGGCGGGCGGTGCCTGTCGTCGGGCCCGGCGTGCGTGTCCGGCGTCCGAGGCGGGACCGGTCGTACCGGTTGTCCAAGGCGGGCCGGCCGGCCTTCCGGCCGGTGGTTCGCCGTGGCCGGCGGGGCGGTCGTGTCCGTCAGGGGCGCCGGTCACCCGGGTGGCCGGGCCCGGTGTGGTCGGTCGGGGTGGCCCAGGCGGCGTGGGAGGTCCAGGCGCCGAGTCGGCGTCCGCTGGTGAACGTGTGGTCCGTGCCGGTGACCGGGTCGGTGAACTCCAGCCGGCGGGCGAGCAGTTGCAGCGGGCGCCGGAAGTCACCGGCCGGCACCGGGGCGGTCACCTCGGGATACAGCGGATCGCCGAGGATGGGTACGCCCAGTGAGGTGAGGTGCACCCGCAGCTGGTGGGTCTGCCCGGTCGCCGGGACGAGCCGGTACCGGCCCAGCCCGGCCCGGTGCTCGGCCAGCTCCACCCGGGTCTCGGCGTTCGGCTCGCCCGCGACCTCCCGGGCGGCCGGCACCCCGCGCTCCTTCACGATCCTGCTGCGCACGGTCCGGGGCAGGGCGAGCGTGGGGTCGTACGGCGCGACCGCCTCGTACTCCTTGCGCACCCGCCGGTCCCGGAACAGTGTCTGGTAGGCGCCGCGCTCCTCGGGCCGGACCGTGAACAGCACCAGTCCGGCGGTGAGCCGGTCCAGGCGGTGGGCCGCCGTCAGCGTGGGGACGCCCAGCTCGCGCCGGAGCCGGGCCAGCGCGGTCTCGGCGACGTGCGTACCGCGCGGGGTGGTGGCAAGGAAGTGCGGCTTGTCGGCCACCACGATGTGCTCGTCCCGGTACACCACCTCCACCGGGTACGGCACCGGGACCTCGGCCGGCAGCTCGCGGTGGAACCAGACGAACATCCCCGCCCGGTACGGCGCGTCCGACGCCACGGCCCGCCCGTCGGCCCCGACCACCAGTCCCTCGGCGAACATCGACTCGACCATCCCGGGACCGGCCCCCGTGAGCCGCTCCACCAGGTGCTCGCGCACGGTGGCCCACGCCCCGCCCACGGGCAGCCGCACCCGTACGGGGTCCACCCCGTGGCGTTGCGGGAGCGGGGCGGGCGGGGGCGGCGTACGGCGTCTCATCGGGGTCCAGGGTACGGCGGCATCACCGACCAGGTGCGTGCCGTGCCGGCGGTCCGGGTGGAGAAGGGCACTGCGCTTGGTGCCCTCCAGGGCGAAGCCGGCCGTGCCGGCGATCCGGCGGGCGCGTGCACGCGGTGCGCTCAGGCGGCGGCTGCCGCCGGGTCGCCCTCCTGCTCGGCCTCGATCCGGGCGTTCCACTCCCGCTTGGACGCCTGCCAGCCGTCCTCGTTGTGGCCGAGGCGCCAGTAGCCGGAGATCGACAGGTCCTCGCGCGGGATCTGCCGCTCCACCCGCAGCAGCCGGCGCAGCTCCTTCACGAAGCCCGCCTCGCCGTGCACGAAGGCGTGCATCCGGCCCTCGGGGAACTCCAGCCCGCGCACCGCTTCCAGCAGTGGCTCGCCGACCGGCCGGTCCCCGCGGTGCAGCCAGACGATCCGCGCCTCGGTGTCGATCTTCAGCTCCTCCTCGGGGCCGGAGACCTCGACGAAGGCGTGCGCACGGGCGTCGGCGGGCAGCGTCTCCAGGGCGCGGGCGATGGCGGGCAGCGCGCTCTCGTCACCGGCGAGCAGGTGCCAGTCGGCCGCGGGGTCGGGTGCGTACGCGCCGCCGGGACCCATGAAGCGCACGGTCTCGCCGGGCTGTGCCCGCATGGCCCAGGGGCCGGCCAGGCCCTCGTCACCGTGGATCACGAAGTCCAGGGAGAGTTCGCGCCGCTCGGGGTCCCAGCCGCGCACGGTGTACGTCCGGGTCACCGGCCACTGCTCGCGCGAGAACTCGGCGCGGATCCGCTCCAGGTCGTAGGGCTCCGGGTAGGTGACGCCGGCCGGGCCGAACAGCAGCTTCACATAGTGGTCGGTGCAGGTGTCCGCGGCGAATCCGGCGAGACCCTCACCACCCAGCACCACGCGCTGCATGTGCGGAGTCAGCCGTTCGGTGCGCACTACCTGGGCGGTATGGGCCTTGCGCGGCTTTCGTCCGGGGCGCTCTGCCATCACGGCCTCCTGCGGTCGGTTAGGTTAACCTAAGTTAGCACCTCGCTCCGGTTCAACACCTCTTTCCCGGGAGCTTGCTGAGAGCGCCTTACCGGAACCTGCCGCCGCCGCACCGCCCCGGTCAGCGCGTCAGCGTGGTCAGCAGCCGCTCCAGCGAACCGCCGAGCCCCCAGCGGCGCGCCAGCTCCTCCAGTGCCGCCGGGTCGCGAGGGGTGTGCGGCAGGGCGGTGTCGACGTCCGGCAGCGGCACGTCACCGGCCACCCGCACCACCTTCGGCGCGACCGCGACATACGGCCGGGCCTCGGTGAGCCGCTTGCGCTGCGACGGCGTGAGCCTGGCCCGCGGGTCGTCGACCGCCGCCATGATCCCGGCCAGATCCCCGAACTCGGCGAGCAGCTTGGCGGCCGTCTTCTCGCCGATGCCGGGCACGCCCGGCAGACCGTCGCTCGGGTCGCCGCGCAGCAGCGCCAGATCCGCGTACCCCCGCCCGTCGACGCCATACTTCTCGCGCAGCACCGCCTCGTCGGTGAGCTGCAGGGTGCCGACACCCTTGAGCGGATACAGCACGCGGACCCCGCGCTCGTCGTCCACCAGCTGATACAGGTCACGGTCGCCGGTGACGATGTCGACCGGTCCCGTGGCCCGCCCGGCGTACGTGCCGATCACGTCGTCCGCCTCGTACCCCGCGACGCCGACGCGGGCGATCCCGATCGCGTCCAGCACGTCCTCGATGACCGGCACCTGCGGGGTGAGGGTGTCCGGCACCTCCTCCTCATCCGGCGCGCCCTCGTGCTCCTCGGCGACCCGGTGGGCCTTGTAGGTGGGGATGAGGTCCACCCGCCACTGCGGGCGCCAGTCGGCGTCCATGCAGGCCACCAGCCGCTCCGGCCGGTGGTCCCTGACCAGCCTGTCGATGAAGTCCAGCAGCCCGCGCACCGCGTTGACGGGCGTGCCGTCCGGCGCCTTCACGGAGTCCGGGACGCCGAAGTAGGCGCGGAAGTACAGCGAGGCGGTGTCGAGGAGCATCAGTCGTCCGGTCACGCACGCATCATGCCGCACGGCACCGACAGCGCGTCCAAGGCGTTCGGAAGGCGCCCGGAGACAGGCGGCCGGGGTGACCTGACCGCCCCGGGCCGCCTCCCGCGGGGCGGGCGCACCTACGTAGGAGATCAGGACAATCACCGTGCGTGACGCACGGGGGCCCGTGCAGGGGCCCCCGGCCCAGCTGATCGGCATATTCATCCTGCCGGCGGACCCGGTCCTGCGCCGGTCCGCGGCCCCGGGACACTGGCGGGAACAGTGAGGGTGGGGGATCACCGGGTGTCGGGGATGTGACAGGCGCGTGAAACGGTTTGCCGAACATGCGTAGGGTGCAGAGAAGTCATCGGAAGAGGGATGCCCTCCGGGGGGCACCCGGACAGCGGCACGACGAGCGAGGGAGGGAGCCGGAGCGATGGGCGACCACAAAGAGCAGCAGCCCGTGCGGGTGGGCGCGGCCGTCCGGCGGCGCCGCCGTGTGCTGGAACTGACGCTCGCCGTCGTGGCCGAGCGCAGCGGCCTCTCCGTGCCCTTCCTCAGCCAGGTCGAGAACGACCGGGCCCGCCCGAGCCGTACCTCCCTGGAGAAGCTGGCCGACGCCCTGCGCACCACGGCCGTCGAACTCCTCGCCGCCGCCGACCCGGCCGCCAGCGTGGACGTCGTCCGCGCCGAATCCGTCGCCGAGGGCGACTTCGACCCGCGCACCCGCTCCCTGGTGCGCGGCCACCACCAGCTGCACGCCTCGGAGTTCACAGGCGACCACGACGCCGGCCGGGAGTTCCAGCACCGCAACGACGAGCTGATGTACGTCGCCGACGGCGCG
Source organism: Streptomyces sp. NPDC042638 (assembly GCF_040647235.1). Lineage (NCBI taxonomy): Bacteria > Bacillati > Actinomycetota > Actinomycetes > Kitasatosporales > Streptomycetaceae > Streptomyces > Streptomyces sp. NPDC042638. Next base: position 77,750 of record NZ_JBEZBT010000025.1, on the reverse strand, counting down.
GTGGAGATAGAGGCCGAGGGACGTGCCTACCGCCTCGGCCGTGGCGACACCCTGTATCTCACCGGCGGGGTCCGGCACCGCTGGCGGGCCACGGTCCCCGACACCCGGGTCATCGTGGTGGCGGTCGCCGAGCACATCGAGGCCGTCCAGGACAGGTCCCGGTAGATGCTCCGCGGGACGGGCCGCCGGTCGCCCGCGGCCCCGGCACGGCCGCTCACGCGGTTCCCGGCGCTCCTCCGGAGGCCCGGTCCCGCAGGGGGCGGCTGATGCGCGTCGTCTCGCTGGTCCCCTCCCTCACCGAGGCCGTCGCGGTGACGCTCCCCGGCGCCCTCGTCGGCGCCACCGACTGGTGCAGCCACCCGGAGGACCTGCGCGTCGCCCGGATCGGCGGGACGAAGAACCCGAAGGTGGACCGGATCGTCTCCCTCGCCCCCGACCTGGTGATCGCCAACGAGGAGGAGAACCGCGCCGCCGACCTCGACGCCCTGCGCGCGGCCGGCTGCGACGTCCTGGTCACCGAGGTGCGGACCGTCCCGCAGGCCCTCGCCGAGCTGGCCCGGGTCCTCACCGCCTGCGGCGCGCCGGGACGCCCACGCTGGCTGGCGGCGGCCGAGGCGGCGTGGACGGCGCTGCCCGCGCCCGGTGCCCGTACGACAGCGGTCGTACCCGTCTGGCGCCGTCCCTGGATGGTCCTCGGCCGGGACACCTTCGCGGGTGACGTCCTGGCCCGTCTCGGCGTCGACCACCTCTACGCCGGCCACCCCGAGCGTTACCCCCGTGTCCCGCTGGAGGAACTGCGCGCGACCGCCCCGGACCTGGTCGTCCTCCCCGACGAGCCCTACCGCTTTACCGCGGACGACGGTCCCGAGGCCTTTCCCGGCCTGTCCTGCGCCCTGGTCAGCGGACGGCATCTGACCTGGTACGGACCGTCCTTGACGGAGGCGCCGGAGGTGCTGGCCGGGGCCCTGCGAGCAGCTCACCGCTGAGCAGACCGCGCACGGTCCCGCAGGCCGCCACGAGCCAGGCCGCGACGAGGACGACGTACAGGGCGACGGCCAGCGCGTCGTACACGGCGAGACCGGTGTGAACGGCGAGGGACGCCGCGCCGGTGACGCAGGTGCCCACCGGGAAGGTGAAGGCCCACCAGGTCGGCGAGAACCCCATGCCCTGCCGCCGGGCCCGCACGACGTGCGCGGTGGCGAGCGCCAGCCAGAGCAGTGCGAATCCCATGACCGGGACGCCGTACAGGACGGCGAACACCCCGAGGCCACGGTCGTAGGGGGCCGGTACGACGCCGGACGCGACGTCCGCGATCTTGCCGACGGCGGTGACGGACTGCCCGAGCGGACCGAGGACCAGGAACAGGGTCGGGGTGAGCGCGAGCGGCAGCGGGCCGGAGGTGACCAGCCGGGCGAAGACCAGCGGCAGCATCAGCAGCGTGGCCAGCAGGCTCAGCCCGAACAGCGCGAAGCAGGCCAGCAGCAGGGTCTCCCGCGGCTGGCCCGGGGGCAGATGCGGCACCAGCAGCGGGCCGAGCGAGGCCGACACCATGGGCGCGACCAGCGGCAGCAGCCACACCGGGGTGGCCTGGGCGGGCTCGACCCGATGCCGTACGGCCATCAGGTACGGCACGGCCACGGCGGCGCCGAGCCCGACCGCCGTACCCGCGCAGAACAGCACGGTGTCCAGGACGACGGCCGGGCGCGTGCCGATCAGGTCCCGGCCGGACGTCAGCGCCCCGCCGCCCACCGCCAGCAGGGCCATCGCGAGGCAGCCGTAGAAGGGGGCGACGGCCGGGTCGAGGAGATCGGCACGGGCCCGGTCGCGGTGGCGGGCCCAGTGCATCGCCCGGGCGGTCAGCAGGACCAGCAGCATGACCAGGGACAGCGCCCACACGGCCGCGAGGACACCGCGCGGCCCGTGTGCCGGCCCTGGCAGCGCGACGCCGGCCGACGCGACGATGGCGGTGCCCATGACGGAGGCGTACCAGTTCGGCCCGAGGTGGCGGAGTGGGGCGGGGCGCGGGGACGGGGGTTGTGCTGCGGTGACCATGCCTTCACGGTCGCGGCACCGGCCGCTCCTGACCAGGAGGTTCCTTCCTATGAGGGCATAAGCTGGTCTTATGAGCGAGGCGGAGAGGCAGCGGGAGAGCAGGGAATCGCTGGCGCACCGGGTGCCGGATCTCGCCGCGCTGGAGCTGCTGCTCGCGGTGGCGCGGCTGGGCAGTCTCGGCGCGGCGGCACGCGAGGTCGGCATCACCCAGCCGGCCGCCAGCAGCAGGCTCCGGTCCATGGAGCGGCAGCTGGGCGTGGCGCTCGTCGACCGCTCGCCGCGCGGCTCCCGGCTCACCGACGCCGGCGCGCTCGTCACGGACTGGGCCCGGCGGGTGGTGGAGGCGGCGGCGGCCTTCGACGCGGGTGCGCGGGCGCTGCGGGACCGGCGGGACTCGCGGCTCAGGGTCGCGGCGAGCATGACCATCGCGGAGTACCTGCTGCCCGGCTGGCTGCTCGCACTGCACGCCGACCGCCCCGACACGGCCGTCTCGCTGCACGCCGGCAACTCGGCGAAGGTCGCGGAGCTGCTGCTGGCGGGAGAGGCGGACCTCGGCTTCGTGGAGGGCCTGACCGTGCCCACGGGCCTGGACTCCACGGTCATCGCCCATGACCGGCTGATCGTCGTCACCGCGCCCGGCCACCCGTGGGCCCGCCGCCGGCGCCCGCTGGCGGCGGCGGAACTCGCGGCGACCCCGCTCATCCTCCGCGAACGCGGCTCCGGCACCCGACAGGTACTGGACACCGCGCTCGGCGGCCTGGCCCGTCCGCTGATCGAGCTGTCCTCGACGACGGCGGTGAAGGCGTCCGCGGTCAGCGGCGCGGGCCCCTCGGTCCTCAGCGAACTGGCGGTGGGGGAGGAACTGGCGATGCGACGCCTGGTCAGCATCCCGGTGGACGGCGTGTCACTGCGCCGGGACCTACGAGCGGTATGGCCCACGGGCCACCGCCCGACGGGCCCCGCGAGAGACCTGCTGTCGCTGACACGGGGGTGAGGGGCCCGACTTCCGCGTGCCCCGCGGCACGTCCCCGGGGGCACGGGGAACTGCGCGACCGGCCGTCCACGGCCCGCACTTGGCAGTGGTCCGCAACTTGGCGGTGTCGCGTTCCGTCCGGCGGCGACAACCCTCAGGGGCGCGGGGAACTGCGCGACCGGCCGTCCACGGTCCGCACCCGGCGGCGGTCCGGGACCCCACGGCGAAAACGCTTGGCCCCCGGCGAAAACCCTTGGCCCCCCGGCGCGTCCGCCCGGCACCATGCTGCTCATGACCGTCACCGCCCCGCCCGCCACGGGCGTCCGTGCCCCCTGGGAAGACCTCCCGGTCCTGGTCCGCGACGCCGTGGCCGAGGTGCTCGGCGCGCCGGTCGTGCGGGCGGTGACGCAGAACGGCGGCTTCTCTCCCGGCGTTGCCGCACGCGTGCGCACGGCCGCCGGCCGCACCGGCTTCGTCAAGGCGGTGAGCGCCGAGGCCAACCCGCACAGCCCCGGCCTGCACCGCAAGGAGGCGCGGAACGCCGCCGCGCTGCCGGCCACCGTGCCCGCACCCCGGCTGCTCGGGTCGTACGACGACGGCACCTGGGTGGCCCTGGTCTTCGAGGAGGTGACGGGACGCCAGCCGCAGGTGCCCTGGCGGCCTGCGGAACTGCGCCGGGTGCTCGACGCCGTCACCGTTCTCGCCCGTACCGGCACCCCGTCCCCGCTCGACGCCCCGCCCGTCGCCGAGGAACTGGCCGACGACTTCTCGGGCTGGCGCCGGCTCCTGGACGGCGAGGCCGGTGACGTGCGGGGCCGGCTCGGCGAGTGGGCCGCCGACCGCCTGCCCGTGCTCGCCGCGCTGGAGGCCGGCTGGGCCGAGGGCGCGTCCGGGGACACCCTGGCCCACGCCGACCTGCGCGCGGACAACGTCCTGCTCACGGCCGACGGCGGTGTCGTCTTCGTGGACTGGCCGCACGCCCTGCGGGCCGCGCCCTGGTTCGATCTGCTGGTGCTGCTGCCGTGCGTGCGGGCCCAGGGCGGACCGGACCCCGAGGAGGTGTTCACCGCGCACCCGCTCGGCCGGGCCGCGGATCCGGAGGCCGTCACCGCTGCGCTGGCCGCCCTCGCCGGTTACTTCCTGCGCGGCTCGCTGAATCCCGCGCCGCCGGGCCTGCCCACCCTGCGCCCCTTCCAGCGCGCCCAGGGTGACGCCGCCCTGGCCTGGCTCAGGAGGCGGCTGTGACCAGGGCCCGCATGACCCGCAGGTCCTCGCCCATCTCCGGGTGCCACTGCACCCCCAGCACCCAGCCCCGCTCCGACGGCAGTTCGACCGCCTCCACGGTGCCGTCCGCCGCGTACGCCGACGGGACGAGCCCCTCGCCGAGCCGCTCCACCGCCTGGTGGTGATAGGTCGGCACCGTCAGCTCCTCCGGGACGATGCCGCCGTACAGCGTCCCCGGTACCGGCTTCACCGGGTGCCCGCCGAACACGCCGACCAGCTCCGCGTGCCCGTCCAGGTGCTGGACGAGCGTGCCGCCGAGGGCGACGTTGAGCAGCTGCATGCCCCGGCAGATGCCGAGCAGGGGTACGCCCGCCCCCAGCGCCGCCTCGATCAGCGCCAGCTCCCAGGCGTCCCGCTCCGGCGCGGGCGGCCCGGTGCGCGGGGAGCGCTCGGCGCCGTACCGGGCCGGGTCGACGTCCGGACCCCCGGCGATGACGAGGCCGTCGAGCCGGGCCACCGCTTCGGCGGCCCGCTCCGGGGCGTCCGGCGGCAGCAGGAACGCCAGTCCGCCGGCCCGCTGCACCAGCCGCGGGTAACCGGCCGGCAGCAGCACCGCCGCCAGCTCCCACACGCCCCAGCGCGCGCCGGACTCCAGATACGTGCTCACGCCGATCAGCGGCCGTACGGTCATGCTGCCCTCCCTGGGAGTCAAAGGTGCTCGGCATTCAAGGTGCTCGGGAGCCGAGGTGCTCGGGAGCCGAGGTGCTCGGCGTTCCGACGTGCTCGCCCCACGGTGCTCGCTTCCCGGGGCCCTCCTCAAGACGCCCCGGGCAAAGGTTTGCTCTCAGACCTTTGCGGACCGTGCTCAGGCGAGGAAGCCCCGCAGCAGGGCCGCCGTACCCGCGCAGTGCTCGCGCATCATCTCGCGCGCCCCGTCCGCGTCCCCGTCCAGCACCGCCTCCACCAGCGCGGTGTGCTGCCGCTGGGAGTGCTCCAGGTTGCGCACCAGCAACGGGATGCAGTCCAGCAGGTCGTTGACCGTCGCCCGGACCGCCGCGTACTGCGCGGTCAGCGACGGCGAGCCGCACAGCTCGGCCAGGGTCAGGTGCAGCAGCGTGTCGGCCCGCCGGTACTGGGCCAGGGGAGCCTCGTGGGTGCGGTCCAGCGCCTCCCGCAGACGCACCGCTCCCGCCCCCGTCAGCCCGTGCGCCGCGCACAGTCCGGCCGCGCCCACCTCCAGCACCTCGCGGAAGCGCAGCACGTCCTCGATGTCGACCTCGGCGATCCGGCGTCGCAGCTCGTCCTCGCCGCCCGCGTCCGGGCGCGGCAGCACGAACGTTCCGCCGTACCGCCCGCGCCGCGCCTCCACCAGTCCCTGGTCCTGGAGCACCTTCAGCACCTCACGCAGCGTCACCCGGCTGATCCCGAGCCGCTCCGCCAGCTCCCGTTCGGCCGGCAGCCGTTCGCCGCCCGGCACCAGTCCCAGCCGGACCACCTGGAGGATCTGCTCCAGCGCCTCCTCGAAGCCGTTGCCCGCCCGCACCGGCCGCAGCACCGGCGTGAGCCGGTCGGCCCCCATCTGCTCCCGCAGCCCTTCCGCACCCGCGTCCCGCGACATCCGCCCTACCCCCTTCCCAAGCAATGGTTCTCCGCAATACCTTATGGCTCCCGGCCCGGCCGAAAAAGCGCGAAGGCGCCGAAGGAGGCTCTCCCCGTGGCAGACCGCACACCCCCGCTCAGCGTCGAGGAACTGCACGCCCTCGTCGCGAGCGGTGAGATCGACACTGTCGTCCTGGCCTTCCCCGACATGCAAGGGCGGCTCCAGGGCAAGCGGTTCGCCGCCCGTTTCTTCCTCGACGAGGTCCTGCACCACGGCACCGAGGGCTGCAACTACCTGCTCGCCGTGGACACCGAGATGAACACCGTCGACGGCTACGCGATGTCCTCCTGGGAACGCGGTTACGGCGACTTCGCCATGCGCCCCGACCTCGCGACCCTGCGCCGCGTCCCCTGGCACCCCGGCACCGCCCTGCTCGTCGCCGACCTCGCCTGGGACGACGACTCCCCGGTCGTCGCCGCGCCCCGCCAGATCCTGCGCCGCCAGCTGGAGCGGCTCGCCGCCCTCGGCTACACCGCCCAGGTCGGCACCGAGCTGGAGTTCATCGTCTTCAAGGACAGCTACGAACAGGCGTGGGACGCCGGTTACCGGGGCCTGACCCCCGTCAACCAGTACAACGTCGACTACTCCATCCTCGGCACCGGCCGCGTCGAGCCCCTGCTGCGCAGGATCCGCAACGACATGGCCGGCGCCGGGCTCACCGTCGAGTCCGCCAAGGGCGAGTGCAATCCCGGCCAGCACGAGATCGTCTTCCGCTACGACGAAGCCCTCGTCACCTGCGACCAGCACGCCCTGTACAAGACCGGCGCCAAGGAGATCGCCGCCCAGGAGGGCGTCTCGCTCACCTTCATGGCCAAGTACAACGAGCGCGAGGGCAACTCCTGCCACATCCACCTCTCGCTCACCGACGCCGACGGCGACAACGCGATGGCCGACGGTGAGGGGATGTCCGAGGTGATGCGGCACTTCCTCGCCGGACAGCTCGCCGCCCTGCGCGACTTCTCCCTCCTCTACGCCCCCAACATCAACTCCTACAAGCGGTTCCAGCCCGGCTCCTTCGCCCCCACCGCCGTCGCCTGGGGCCACGACAACCGCACCTGCGCCCTGCGCGTGGTCGGCCACGGCCGCTCCCTGCGCTTCGAGAACCGCCTCCCCGGCGGGGACGTCAACCCCTACCTCGCCGTCGCCGGCCTGATCGCGGCCGGCCTGTACGGCGTCGAGCAGAAGCTCGAACTGCCCGACCCCTGCCCGGGCAACGCCTACACCGCCGGCTTCGCGCACGTCCCGACCAGCTTGCGCGAGGCCGCCGAACTCTGGGAGCACAGCCCGATCGCGAAGGCCGCCTTCGGCGACGAGGTCGTCGACCACTACCGCAACATGGCGCGCGTCGAGCTGGACGCCTTCGACGCCGCCGTCACCGACTGGGAACTGCGCCGCTCCTTCGAACGCCTGTGAAGAGGCCGGTGGCCGCGCGGCGAAGACGCCCGTGATGGCGCCCGTGAAGAGCCCCTTGAAGACGCCCGTGATGACGCCCGTGATGACGCCCGTGAAGACGCCTGTGAAGACGCCCGTGAAAGGTCGCCCCTTGACTGACCCGCACGAACTCCGCGTACTCGACCCCGCCACGGAGGAGGTCGTCGCCACCGTCCCCGCCGCCGGGGAGGAGGACGTCGCCGCCGCCGTCGTACGGGCCGCACGGGCCCAGCGGACCTGGGCCGCCCTCGCCCCCGCCGACCGGGCCCGGCTGCTGCGCCGGTTCGCCGACGTGGTCGACGGCCACACCGAGGAACTCGCCCAACTGGAGGTCCGCGAGGCCGGCCACACCGTCGGTAACGCCCGCTGGGAGGCCGGCAACGCCCGTGACCTGCTCCTCTACGCGGCCGGCGGCGCCGAACGCCTGCTCGGCCGGCAGATCCCGGCACCCGGCGGCTGGAACGTCACCTTCCAGGAACCCCTCGGGGTGATCGGCGTGATCGCCCCCTGGAACTTCCCGATGCCGATCGCCGCCTGGGGCTCCTTCCCCGCGCTCGCCGCGGGCAACGCGGTCGTCCTCAAGCCCGCCGAGACCACCCCGCTCACCGCGCTCCGCCTCGCCGAACTGGGTCTGGAGGCGGGCCTGCCCGAGCACCTCTTCCAGGTGCTGCCCGGCTACGGCGCCACCGCCGGACGCGCCCTGGTGGACCACCCGGACGTCGCCAAGATCGTGTTCACCGGCTCCACCCGCACCGGCCGCGAGGTCATGGAACGCTGCGCCCGCCTGGTCAAGCCGGTCACCCTGGAACTGGGCGGCAAGAGCCCCAACGTCGTCTTCGCCGACGCCGACCTCACGGCCGCCCTCGACCCCTTCTCCTTCCTGGACAACGCCGGCCAGGACTGCTGCGCCCGCACCCGCATCCTGGTCCAGGAGGCGGTGTTCGACGAGGCCCGGGACTTCCTCGCCGACGCGCTGGCCGCCGTCGTCGTGGGGGACCCGGCCGATGAGAAGACCCAGATGGGCCCGCTGATCTCCGGGCGGCAACGGGACCGCGTACGGTCCTACGTCCCCGACGGCGCCCCCGCCCTGCGCGGCAGCGCCCCCGACGGTCCCGGCTTCTGGTTCCCGCCGACCGTCCTGACCGGGGAGGGGCCGGACAGCCCGGCGGCCACCGAGGAGATCTTCGGCCCGGTCGCCGTCCTCCTGCCCTTCACCGACGAGCAGGACGCCGTCCGCCTCGCCAACGACACCCCCTACGGCCTCTCCGGCTCCGTCTGGACCCGGGACGTGGGCCGCGCCCTGCGCGTCTCGCAGGCCGTCCGCGCGGGCAACCTGTCCGTCAACTCCCACTCCAGCGTCCGCTACTGGACCCCGTTCGGCGGCTTCAAGCAGTCCGGCCTCGGCCGCGAACTCGGGCCCGACGCCCTGACCGCCTTCACCGAAACCAAGAACGTCTTCATCAGCACGGAGGGCTCCGCACAGTGACCGAAGAAACCGTCTGCCGCCGCCTGGTCGGCCGTACCGCCGTCGTCACCGGAGCCGGCAGCGGCATCGGGCTCGCCACCGTCCGCCGGCTCGCCGCCGAGGGCGCCCACGTCGTCTGCGCGGACGTCGACGAGGCCCGGGGCAAGGCCGCCGCCGACGAGGTCGGCGGGCTCTTCGTCAAGGTCGACGTCACCGACCCCGAGCAGGTCGAGGCGCTGTTCGAGACGGCGTACGACACCTACGGCAGCGTCGACATCGCCTTCAACAACGCCGGCATCTCCCCGCCCGACGACGACTCCATCCTGGAGACCGGCCTGGAGGCCTGGAAGCGCGTCCAGGAGGTCAACCTCACCTCGGTCTACCTGTGCTGCAAGGCTGCCATCCCCTACATGCGCCGCCAGGGCAAGGGCTCCATCATCAACACCGCGTCCTTCGTGGCGCGGATGGGCGCGGCCACGTCCCAGATCTCCTACACGGCCTCCAAGGGCGGCGTCCTCGCCATGTCCCGCGAGCTGGGCGTGCAGTTCGCCCGCGAGGGCATCCGGGTCAACGCCCTGTGCCCCGGCCCGGTGAACACCCCCCTGCTCCAGGAACTGTTCGCCAAGGACCCCGAGCGGGCCGCGCGCCGCCTGGTGCACATCCCGGTCGGCCGGTTCGCCGAGGCGGAGGAGATCGCCGCCGCCGTCGCCTTCCTGGCCAGCGACGACTCCTCCTTCGTCAACGCCACCGACTTCCTGGTGGACGGCGGGATCGCCGGCGCCTACGTCACGCCCCAGTAGGGCGCCTCACAGGAACGTGTACCCCTCACCCCGGTAGGTCGGCACGGTCGCCGTCACCGTGTCGCCCTCGATCAGGTGCAGCGCGTCGAACCGCTCGCACAGCTCGCCCGCCTTGGCGTGCCGGAACCACACCTTGTCGCCGATGAGCAGGTCGTCGGCGGGCGAGCCGAGCAGCGGGGTCTGCACCTCCCCGGGGCCCTCCTGCGGGTCGTACCGCAGCCCCGGGGGCAGATACGGCACCGGCAGCCGGTCGGGACCGGCGACGCCGGAGGCCGGGTAGCCGCCGCCGAGCACGGTGACGACACCCACCCCGGGCCGCCGGACCACCGGCTGGGCGAAGAGGGCGGCCGGGCGGCCGGTGAAGGAGGTGTAGTTGTCGAACAGACGCGGCACGTACAGCCCCGAGCCGGCCGCGATCTCGGTCACCGCGTCCTCGGCGGCGGTGTGCTGCACGCTGCCGGTGCCGCCGCCGTTGACGAACTCCAGGTCCGGGACGACGGCCCGCACCGCCCGGACGACGGCGGCCCGCCGCTCGGCCAGCTCCCGCCGGGCGGCGGCCTGCATCAGCCGGATCGCCCGGGAGCGCACGCGCCGTCCGGCGACCGCGTCCCCGACCCCGGCGATGTGCCCCTCGTACGCCATGATTCCCACCAGCCGGAAACCCGGCCGCCGGGCCACCGACCGTGCCGTCTCGGCGAGTTGGGCGGGGGAGCGCAGCGGCGAGCGGCGGGCGCCCACCCGCACCCGGCCGCCCAGCAGCTGCAGCGAGGTGTCCAACTCCAGGCAGACCCGCACCACTTCACGCCCGCCGTCGCGGGCGGCGTCGATCAGGTCGAGCTGGGCCGGGTCGTCCACCATCACGGTGACGGCCCCGGCGAGCTTGGGATCGGCCGCCAGCTCCGCGAAACCGGCGCGGTCGGCCGACGGATAGGCCAGCAGGACGTCGTCGAACCCGGACCGGGCGAGCCACAGCGACTCGGCCAGGGTGAACGACATGACGCCCTGGAAGCCGTCGCGGGCCAGGACCCGTTCCAGCAGGGCCCGGCAGCGCACCGACTTGCTGGCGACCCGGACCGGCTTGCCGGCGGCGCGGCGCACCAGGTCGGCCGCGTTGGCGTCGAACGCGTCGAGATCCACGATCGCCACGGGGGCGTCGAGATGGGCGGTGGCCCGGTCGTAACGGGCCCGGTCGGCGGCAGGCGCAGTCATGGCGGAAGCCTGCCAGACAGGATTACCGCAGGGTAGGGGGACGTTCCGGGCAGATGCCCCGGGCGCGTGGACCGGTTCCGTCCCGGCCCCCGACAAGCCGTAGAGTGACGCGCACGTACGGCGGAACGCTCCCGGCGCGCCAGGTGAACCGGGATGCCCGTCCAGCCGTACGGGTATGCGTGCCCGGGGACGCTTCCGCGGCCGGGCACGGTCTGGCAGCAGGACGGCCCGCGTGCGAGGACACGGCCCGGGCGCGAGGAAACGGGGGGTGCATGGGCACGGAAGCGCGGCACGCCCCCGTACCGCCCCGCCCGTCGGCACCTCCCGGGCCCCCGACTGCGCGCCCCGCACACACCCACCCGACCGGCCGCACACCGACCGCCGACCCCGACCCCGACGACGAGCCGTCGGTGTTCACCCCCCGGAGCACCGGACCGGGTGGCGGCCCGCGGCGTGCCGAGCCCGCGAGCGGTGCCGCCCCGGAGCGGCGCGTACCGCCGTTCCGGCAGTCTGCCGTGCCCGGGGTCGCCGACCCCGTGAGCCCGCCGCCTCCCCCTGCCTCGGCCCGGTTCCCCGACGCGCCCCCGAGCACCGGCACGGCGCCCCCTACGGTGCCTCCGGCGGCCCCGACGACACCCACGCGGGCGACGAGCCCGGCCGCGCAGTCGGCTGCGCCGAGCCGAGCAGACGCGCCCGCCTCAGCGGGGCGGGCGGCGGGTCCGGCGGAGTCGGCGGGTTCGGGCGGGGCGACGGCTTCGGCGGGTCCCGTGGGTCCAGCGGGCCTGGTGGGTCCAGCGGACGTGGGTCGGGGGGCGGCTTCGGGGGGTCCGGCAGGCCAGGTGGGCCCGGGCGGGGCGACGGCTGCGGCGGGCCCGATGAGTCCGGGTGGAGCTGCGGCTTGGGCAGGTCCGGTGGCACCGGCGAGCGGGACGGGTCCGGTGGCGCCTGCGGGTCCGGTGGGCCGGGGTGGCGTGACCGCCTCGGCGGGTCCGGCGGGTCCTGGTGGCGCGGCGGGTCAGGTGGGTTCGGGTCGGGCGGGGGCTTCGGCGGGCCAGGGGGCAGCGGCAGCGGGGACGAGCCCGGCGGGGCGGGACGCCTCGGCGTCATCGACTGGTGCGCCGGTCCCGGCAGAGCCCGTGGGCGGGGCCGCGCGGACGGATGCCGCGGAGACGACCGCCCGGCTCCGGCCCGGCAGGGCGCCCGGGAGGCAGGGGGGACCGGCCGAGACAGCCTCGGAGACGACCGCGCGGCTGCGGCCGGTCCGGCCCGCCCCGCCGTCATCGTCGTCACCGGCCCCCTACCCCTCTTCACACCCCGGCCCCGCGCCCGCCGCGGCGGCGGGGGATCCCCGTACCGGTTCCGCCGTGCCCGCGCCCGGTCGTGCCGAGGCGTTGCCGGACGCGCGCGGCCGGAGTTCGATGGCGCCTGCTCATACGGCGAGCCCCGTCGCGCCGGACCCGGTGCACTCCTGGAGTGCCGCCCCGGCCGGCCGGCCCGTCGTGTCGTTCGCGGAACCCGAGCTGTCCGGTGCGCGCCACCGCCCCCGGGTGGGCCCGCGCACCGCCGCTGCCGCCGCCTGTCTCGTGCTCGGCCTCGGCCTCATCAGCGGTGCCGTGACCGGGAGTTGGCTCACCGGTGACAGCGAGGACGGCGGCGCGGCGAACGCGTTCGCCACCGCCGGAACACTCTGGCACAGCGTGCCCGTGGACGACCTGTTCCCGCCCACCGTCCAGGGCACGGGCGCCGGTCCCGGCGGCGCCGACCGCAGCTGGACCCGGATCGCCGTGGCCCCGGACAGCGGCTGCGCCCACGCCTTCGACCCGCTGCTGCACACGGCCCTCGCCCCGGTCGGCTGCCGGCGGCTGCTGCGCGCCACCTACACCGACGCCACCCAGAGCTACGTCACCACCGTCGGTCTGCTCTTCACCGACGCCGACCCCGCCGCCATGTCCGCGCTCGCCGCCCGCTTCCGCGACGAACACCTGGACCGGCGCGCCGACCTGATGCCCCGGCCGTACGCCGCCCCCGGTACGGCCGCCGCCGGCTTCGGCGATGCGCAGCGGGCCTGTTGGACCGTCTCCGTCCTCACCGACGCCCCCGTCGTCGCCTACGCCGTCTCCGGCTGGGCCGACGGCCGTACGGTCGACTCGCCCCAGCCCGCCGCGGACGCCGTCCGCTCCGGCGCCACCACGGCGCCCGCCCAGGCCGGCCTCGGCAACGAGGCCCAGGGCCTGGCCGACCGCGTCCAGCGGCGCCTGCGCCAGACCGTCGGCACGGCCACGGAGGACTCCCCGTGAAACGACCGAGGCGCGGCTACCGCGCGGGCGCCCCCGCAGCGGCAGTGAGCCTGCTGCTCGCCGGCTCCCTCGCCCTGCTGCCGTCCACCGCCCACGCCGACGGCCTCCGCGGCCAGCAGTGGGGCCTGTCCGCCCTCCACCTGAAGGAGGCGTGGCAGACCACCAAGGGCCAGGGCGTCACCGTCGCCGTCCTCGACACCGGCGTCGAGGCCGACCACCCCGACCTCACCGGCAACGTGCTGCCCGCCAAGGACATGATCGGTTTCGGTGCCGGCCCCGGCGACCGCACCTGGGCCCGGCACGGCACCGCCATGGCCGGCATCATCGCGGGGCACGGCCACGGCCCCGGCGACACCGACGGCGTCCTGGGCGTGGCCCCCGAGGCGCGGATCCTGCCCGTCCGCGTGATCCTGGAGGACGGCGACCCCGCCCGCGCCAAGGCCCGCACCACCCGCGGCAACGCCCTCGCCGACGGCATCCGCTGGGCCGCCGACCACGGCGCGGACGTCATCAACCTCTCCCTCGGCGACGACTCGGACTCGGCCCATCCGGAACCCGGCGAGGACGAGGCCGTGCAGTACGCCCTGAACAAGGGCGTGGTCGTCGTCGCCTCCGCGGGCAACGGCGGCGACAAGGGCGACCACGTCTCCTATCCGGCAGCCTACCCGGGCGTCATCGCCGCGACCGCCGTGGACAAGTACGGCACCCGCGCCGCCTTCTCCACCCGCCGCTGGTACGCGGCCGTCAGCGCGCCCGGCGTCGACGTCGTCATCGCCGACCCCGACCACAAGTACTACGCGGGCTGGGGCACGAGCGCGGCCTCCGCCTTCGTCTCCGGCGCCGTGGCACTGATCAGGTCGGCCCACCCGGGCCTCGCCCCGGCCCAGATCAAGAAACTCCTGGAGGACACCGCCCGGGACGCCCCGGTCGGCGGGCGGGACGACTCCCGGGGCTTCGGCATGATCGACCCGGCGGCGGCCCTGAAGGCGGCGGCCCGCCTGCGGCCCCAGGGACGCCTGCGCGCCGCGGCGTACGACGAGAGGTACTTCGGTGCCGGCCCGGACACCGCGACGGCCACGAGCGGCGCCGCCGACTGGGCGGCCCCGCTCGCCGGCGGCGCGGGCGGCGTCCTCCTGGTGGCCGGCGTGGTCCTCTGGCGGGGCCGCAGAAGGCCGGTCTGACCCCTGCCGCCCCGGCCCGGCGGTGTACCCGGTCCACGGGCGTCCCCGTCCTACGGGCGACGCGCCCCGCCCAGCACAACAGGGCCCAGCACAACAGGGGCCCGGCCCCGCGCGGCCGGCGTCCGCCCGGCTGAGCCCGCCTGGCCAGAGACCGGAGCCGGCGTCCGCCCGGCCGAGCCCGCCGGGCCGAGACGCCTGGCCGGAGACCGCGGCCGGTGTCCGCTCGGCCGAGCCCGCCTGGCCGAGCCCGCCCGGCCGGAGACCGCCCGGCCGGAGACCGCCTGGCCGGAGACCGGAATCTCCCCCCGGCCGAGACCGGAGACCGGAACCTCCCCCCGGCCGAGACCGGAGACCGGAACCTCCCCCCGGTCGAGACCGGAGCCCGCCCAACCGAGACCGGAGAGGCTCGTGCGCCGGCCCGCACGGGGCGTCGTACAGGTCGATGTCATCCGCCATCCGTCATCCGCCATCCGTCGCCGAACGCGGAGTCGACACGTCGCCCGCCACCCATCGCCGGACGCCGGACGCCGGACGCCGAGTCGACGTCATCCGTCGCCGAACGCCGACACCGCCGCCCGCGCCGCCGCCTCCACCAGGGAGATACCCCGCTCCCGGCTCACCGTGCCGTTCGACAGCACCGCCACCAGGTAGTCGGTGCCGTCCACCGACACCCGGCCGATGCTGTTGACGTCCCACAGCCCCGTCGTGCTGCGCGGCAGCCACCCGTTCTTGAGCGCCCAGGAGCCGCCCGCCGCAGCCGCCGACACCCCCCACCGCTGATCGGCCCGCACCGCCCCCATCAGCCCCCGCACATACGCCCGCGAGGCCGCGCTCAGCTCCGATTCCGCCCCGAACACCTGCTTCAGCAGCGCCAGTTGGTCCACCGCGGTGGTCTGGGTCAGCCCCCACAGCTCGCCCTCCCCGCCGACGGTCCCGGCCAGCCCGAAGCGTTCGTTCGCCGCGTCCAGTCCGGCCGCCCGCCCGATCGTGTGCCACAGCGCCGTCGCGGACGCGTTGTCACTGTTCTCGATCATCTGCGCGGCGTACGCCTTCTCGGTGGCCGTCAGCCGCCGGCCCGCGTCCTGCGCCTGGAGCAGCAGGGCGGCCAGGATGTCGACCTTGACGATGCTCGCCGTGTCGAAGGCCGCGTCACCGTACCCGGCGCTCTCACCGGAGCCCACCGCCAGGACCGCCGCCGACACCTTCGCGCCCGAGGGCACCGCGACCCGCGCCATCGCCGCGCTCAGCAGCGCGTCCCGGTCCACCGCGGGCTCCGTCACGGGTTCCACCGACGCCTCCTCGCCCGCCCCGGCCGAGGAGGTGGCCGAGGGCGCCGCCGCCGACGATACGGCCGCCGCCCCGGAGCGCGCCCGCGCCGCCACACAGACCGTGCCGCCGGCCGCGATCCCGCCCACGGCGGCGACGGCGAGCGCGGTGCGCAGCAGCGCCCGGTGCCGTGGCGGGCGCGCGCGACGGCGGGTTCTGGAAGATCTCATGCCCGCGATGCTCGGGGCGCCGGCTGTGCGCTCCGCCGGACCGGCATGAGAGCCGGGTCAGGGAAGGCTGAGATTCCCGTGAGGACTCCCGCGAAGCCTCAGGTGACGACTCCCGCGCGGAGGGCCGGCGAGGTGCCGATAGGGTCGGTGACCGTGGCGAACAAGAACATTCCCGACTCCGGCTTCTCCGACGACGACGGCTCCGCCGACCCCCGGCTGAGCGCGGCGCTCGCCGCCTGGGCCGAGGACCGCAGTGCCCTCGGCCCGGTGCTCGAGGCGCTGAAGGGCGCCCGCCTGCTGGTCCCCGTCGTCGCCGTGCTCGGCGAGGTCGAGGAGGACGAGAACGGACTGCGCCGCGAGAAGACCAGCGACATGGCCGTACCCACTCTGAAGGCCGGCCACCGCACCGCGCTGCCCGCCTTCACCTCCACCGACTCCCTCGCCCGCTGGGACCCCGCGGCCCGCCCGGTCGCCGTACCGCTGCACCAGGCACTGGAGGCCGCCGCCCACGAGAAGGCGGACACGGTCGTGCTGGACCTCGCCGGGCCCGTGCCGTTCGAGCTGACCGGCCCGGCGCTGCTCGCCCTCGCCGAGGGCCGTACCAGCACCGACCCGCTCGCCGACCCCGCCGTGGTGGAGGCCGTCCGCGCGGCGGTGGCGGCGGAGCCCGCCGTGCTCCGCGCCCACCTCGGGCCGGGGCAGGCCGACGGCACCCTCGCCCTCGTCCTGGACCCGGCCGTGCCGCCCGCCGAGGCCGCCCGCGCGGTCGCCGACCGTCTCGCCGCCGACGAAACACTGAGGGCCCGCCTGGTGCGCGGCCTCGACCTGGCGCTGCTGCCGGCCGGGACCACGCCTCCGGGCGAGCCCCTGTACGTGAAGGGTTAGCTCAGCCGTAGACCGGGCCGGTGTACTTCTCGCCCGGCCCCTGGCCCGGCTCGTCCGGGACGATCGACGCCTCGCGGAACGCCAGCTGCAGCGACTTCAGGCCGTCGCGCAGCGGCGCCGCGTGGAAGGAGCTGACCTCGGTCGCGCTCGCGTCCAGCAGGCCGGCGAGCGCGGTGATCAGCTTGCGGGCTTCGTCCAGGTCCTTGTACTTCTCGCCCTCCTCGCTGAGCCCGAGCTTCACGGCGGAGGCGCTCATCAGGTTGACGGCGACCGTCACGATCACCTCGACGGCGGGGACCTCGGCGATGTCGCGGGTCATGGCGTCGAAGTCGGGGGACTCAGGAGGGGTGTCACTCATGCCCCAAACGATAGGCGGTCCGGACCGGGGTCCTTCAATTAGCCCTTGTCGGACGATCCTGCTATCCTGGATGTCGACCGGCCGGTCATGCCATGTGCGAAACACGGAGGACCGGCCCACAAGTGGAGGCTCCGATCTCCCACCTGACCGTCCTCCGGGGCGGCGGGTCTCCGGTCAGGCGGCCACCATCGTTCCGTACGGACGATGGAGTCGCCCGAATGTGCGCCCCGCGGTCACCGCGGCGGTGCTCCGGTAGTCATTGGAGCCCGCCCGCCTGTGATCGTCCGGGGCATTTTTTGTGCTTCGGCGCGGTTAGGTCTAACGAACAGAGACGTTACGCGGCTGTCCGCCAGACCGCCGTGTGGTGCTACCGAGGAGGATCCATCAGCGCCGAGCCCCGCATCAACGACCGGATTCGCGTTCCCGAGGTGCGACTTGTCGGTCCCAGTGGCGAGCAGGTGGGCATTGTCCCGCTCGCTAAGGCACTGGAGCTTGCGCAGGAGTACGACCTGGACCTGGTCGAGGTCGCGGCGAACGCCCGTCCGCCCGTGTGCAAGCTCATGGACTACGGGAAGTTCAAGTACGAGTCGGCCATGAAGGCCCGTGAGGCGCGCAAGAACCAGGCGCACACGGTCATCAAGGAGATGAAGCTCCGGCCGAAGATCGACCCGCACGACTATGACACCAAGAAGGGTCACGTCGTCCGGTTCCTCAAGCAGGGCGACAAGGTCAAGATCACGATCATGTTCCGTGGTCGCGAGCAGTCCCGCCCCGAGCTGGGCTACCGACTGCTGCAGCGTCTCGCGGAGGACGTCCAGGACCTCGGGTTCGTCGAGTCGAACCCGAAGCAGGACGGCCGAAACATGATCATGGTTCTCGGTCCGCACAAGAAGAAGACCGAGGCGATGGCCGAGGCCCGTCAGGCGCAGGAGGCCCGCAAGGCCGAGGCGAAGGCGAACCCCGGCAAGTCGCAGAACCCTGCCGAGGCTGAGGCGTCGTCGGAGGAGCCCGCCGAGGCTCCGTACGAGGAGCCTGCCGAGGCGTGATCCCGGGGGACACCCGTCCCCGAGGATGTAACCGAAACAAGAGCGACGCTCCACCGTGCCCGGTTTCACGACCGGGCACCGGAGCGCCACCGACGAGGAGATAACGGCGCTATGCCGAAGAACAAGTCGCACAGCGGTGCCAGCAAGCGCTTCAAGATCACCGGCTCCGGCAAGGTGCTCCGCGAGCGCGCCGGCAAGCGCCACCTGCTCGAGCACAAGTCGTCCCGCGTCACGCGTCGCCTCACCGGCAACGCCGAGATGGCCCCGGGCGACGCCGCGAAGATCAAGAAGCTTCTCGGCAAGTGACGTACCGGCGCTCCATCCGCTGAGCGCCGTACGCCAGGACCGGGACCGAATCGTTTCCGGGTCGTGTGAGCACCCCCACGACCCCGCTACAAGGAGTTAACAAGTGGCACGCGTCAAGCGGGCAGTCAACGCCCACAAGAAGCGCCGGGCGATCCTCGAGCAGGCCTCCGGCTACCGCGGTCAGCGTTCGCGCCTGTACCGCAAGGCCAAGGAGCAGGTCACCCACTCGCTGGTCTACAACTACAACGACCGCAAGAAGCGCAAGGGCGACTTCCGTCAGCTGTGGATCCAGCGCATCAACGCCGCTGCCCGCGCCAACGGCATCACCTACAACCGCTTCATCCAGGGTCTGAAGGCCGCGAACATCGAGGTCGACCGCAAGATCCTGGCCGAGCTGGCCGTGAACGACGCCAACGCCTTCGCGGCGCTCGTCGAGGTCGCGCAGAAGGCGCTGCCGTCGGACGTCAACGCCCCCAAGGCCGCGTGACGCCACGCCGGCCGTGAGCCGACGTTCACTGTAGGACCCGCAGGCTGACAAGGCTTGCGGGTCCTGTTGTTGGGTGCCACGGCGTTGCACATCGGACGACGACTCTCCTGAAGGTGAAGAAGAGCATGCCCCCCGTCAGCCCCGAGCTGATCTCCCCCCGGTCGACCCGTGTCGCCGCTGCCCGGCGGCTCGCCAAGCGGAACTTCCGGGGCAAGGACCGGCTGTTTCTCGCGGAGGGTCCGCAGGCCGTCAGGGAAGCGGCCGGGCACCGGGCCGACGGCAGCCCCACCCTGGTCGAGCTGTTCACCACCCCGGAGGCCGCGGAGCGGTACGCCGACATCATCGGCGAGGCCCGGACCGCGGGCGCCCAGGTGCACCTCGCCTCCGACGAGGTCATCGCCGACATCTCCACCACCGTCACCCCGCAGGGGCTGGTCGGCGTCTGCCGGTTCCTCGACACCCCCTTCGAGGACATCCTCGCCGCCCGGCCCAAGCTGGTCGCCGTCCTCGCCCATGTGCGGGACCCCGGCAACGCCGGCACCGTGCTGCGCTGCGCCGACGCCGCCGGCGCCGAGGCCGTGATCCTCACCGACGCCTCCGTCGACCTGTACAACCCCAAGGCCGTGCGCGCCTCCGTCGGCTCGCACTTCCACCTGCCCGTCGCCGTCGGCGTCCCCGTCGAGCGGGCCGTGGCCGGCCTGAAGGAGGCCGGGGTGCGCATCCTCGCCGCCGACGGAGCGGGCGACCGCGACCTGGACGAGGAGCTGGACAGGGGCGCCATGGGCGGGCCCACCGCCTGGGTGTTCGGGAACGAGGCATGGGGACTGCCGGAGGAGACCCGCGCCCTCGCCGACGCCGTGGTACGCGTCCCCATCCACGGGAAGGCCGAGAGCCTGAACCTCGCCACGGCCGCCGCCGTATGTCTCTACGCGTCGGCCCGTGCACAGCGCGCCTCCGGAGGGTGCCGCTCTGTAACCGGGAGCTAGTAGGGTGACCAGCTCGGGGCCCTGCGCCGTCTGAGAGGTGGGGTACGGGGATGAGTGTGGCCGGCACGAGCACCGCGCCGGAGGGCGGGGACGCGCGGCACACGCCCCTGCCCCGGCAGGGCGATCATGCGGGCCTCGACCCGGACCAGCTACCCGACGGTCTCGTCGTCGCCGACGAGCAGGGCCGTGTGACCTGCTTCAACGCCGCCGCAGCGCGCATCACCGCGGTACGGCCCGCCGACGCCCTCGGGCAGTCCCTGGAGAAGGCGCTGCCCCTGGAGGACCTGGAGGGGCGCCGCTGGTGGCAGCTGACCGACCCCTACGGCGGGCTCGCCATCCGGGTACGGCAGCCGGAACGCAACCTGCTGCTGCCGGGCGGCCGGGAGGTCCTCGTCTCCGCCCGCTACGTACGCGACGCGCCACTGGGACCGGTGCGGTGCGTGGTCGTCTCCCTGCGGGACACCGAGGCCCGGCGCCGCACCGAGCGCAGCCACGCCGAGCTGATCGCCACCGTCGCCCACGAGCTGCGCTCCCCGCTGACCTCCGTGAAGGGCTTCACCGCCACCCTGCTCGCCAAGTGGGAACGGTTCACCGACGACCAGAAACGGCTCATGCTGGAGACCGTCGACGCCGACGCCGACCGGGTCACCCGCCTCATCGCCGAGCTGCTGGACATCTCCCGGATCGACTCCGGGCGGCTGGAGGTGCGCCGCCAGCCCGTCGACATCGGGGCCGCGGTCTCCCGGCACATCCAGGCGTACGTCGCCGCCGGCCAGTCCGCCGGCCGCTTCCTGCTCCGCATCGAACAGCCGCTGCCCGCCCTGTGGGCCGACCCCGACAAGATCGACCAGGTTCTCAGCAACCTCATCGAAAATGCCGTGCGGCACGGGGAGGGAACCGTCACCATTGACGTCACGCCCTCGGCATCCCCGCGCGAGGGCGAGGAAACCGGCACGTCGGTCACGGTGAGCGACGAGGGGCCCGGCATCCCGGAGGAGTCCATGAACCGCGTCTTCACCCGCTTCTGGCGGGGCAGCAAGCGCGGCGGCACGGGCCTTGGGCTGTACATCGTCAAGGGCATCGTGGAGGCCCACGGCGGCACCATCACGGTCGGGCGCGCCCCCGTCGGCGGCGCCGAGTTCCGGTTTACGTTGCCCGTGGCGGCCCCGGCTTATCTGGCCTGAGCGCCCCGCGGGCGCATTCGCGTTCCTTCACCCCGTTAGACTCGGCCTTTGGCACCTTTGTGTCCTTCACGCGGCCCTCGCGAGTCGGTGACGGGGACCATCCGCCAGCCAATCGGAAGTACGGGAAGAGATGTCGGCACCGAATAAGTCGTACGACCCTGTAGAGGTCGAGGCGTTGAAACCGGAAGAGATCGAGCGCATGCGGGACGAGGCGCTCGCCGCCTTCGCCGCCGCGGACTCCCTCGACGCGCTCCACGAGGCCAAGGTCGCGCACACCGGCCCGGCCTCCCCGCTGGCCCTCGCCAACCGCGAGATCGGCGCCCTGCCCCCGCACGCCAAGGCCGACGCCGGCAAGCGCGTCGGCATGGCCCGCGGCGCCGTGAACAAGGCCCTCGCCGCCCGCCAGGCCGAGCTGGAGGCCGAGCGCGACGCCCGCGTGCTGGTCGAGGAGGACGTCGACGTCACGCTGCCGTACGACCGCGTCCCGCCCGGCGCCCGCCACCCCCTGACCACGCTGTCCGAGCGCATCGAGGACATCTTCGTGGCCATGGGCTACGAGGTCGCCGAGGGCCCGCAGGTCGAGGCCGAGTGGTTCAACTTCGACGCCCTCAACATCGGCCCCGACCACCCGGCCCGCGGCGAGGCCGACACCTTCTTCGTCGAGGGTCCGGACGGCACGGCCGACTCCGGTGTGGTGCTCCGTACCCACACCTCGCCCGTGCAGATCCGCTCGCTGCTCGACCGGGAGCTGCCGGTCTACGTGATCTGCCCCGGCCGCGTGTACCGCACCGACGAGCTGGACGCCACGCACACGCCCGTCTTCCACCAGGTCGAGCTGCTCGCCGTGGACGAGGGCCTGACCATGGCCGACCTCAAGGGCACCCTGGACCACATGGTCCAGTCGCTGTTCGGTGCGGGCATGAAGACCCGGCTGCGGCCGAACTTCTTCCCCTTCACCGAGCCGAGCGCCGAGATGGACATGCTCTGCTACGTCTGCAAGGGCGACTCCGTCGGCAACCCCGACCGGCCCTGCCGCACCTGCTCCAGCGAGGGCTGGATCGAACTGGGCGGCTGCGGCATGGTCAACCCGCGGGTGCTCGCCGCCTGCGGCGTCGACCCGGAGAAGTACAGCGGCTTCGCCTTCGGGTTCGGCATCGAGCGGATGCTGATGTTCCGCCACAACGTCGAAGACATGCGAGACATGGTCGAGGGTGACGTCCGGTTCACCCGGCCGTTCGGGATGGAGATCTGATGCGGGTCCCGCTTTCTTGGCTGCGGGAGTACGTCGACCTGCCGGCGACCGAGACCGGCCGTGACGTCCAGGCCAAGCTCATTTCGGCCGGTCTGGAGGTCGAGAGCGTCGAACAGCTCGGTGCCGACCTCAAGGGCCCCCTGGTCGTCGGCCAGGTGCTGACCATCGAGGAGCTGGAGGGCTTCAAGAAGCCGATCCGCTTCTGCACCGTCGACGTCGGCCAGGCCAACGGCACCGGCGAGCCCCAGGAGATCGTCTGCGGCGCCCGCAACTTCGCCGTCGGCGACAAGGTCGTCGTGGTCCTGCCCGGTGCCACGCTCC
The DNA here is from genome assembly GCF_040647235.1 of Streptomyces sp. NPDC042638. Classification (NCBI taxonomy): domain Bacteria; kingdom Bacillati; phylum Actinomycetota; class Actinomycetes; order Kitasatosporales; family Streptomycetaceae; genus Streptomyces; species Streptomyces sp. NPDC042638. Next base: position 55,137 of record NZ_JBEZBT010000025.1, on the reverse strand, counting down.
CCGGCGGCTTCTCCATCGCCGCCCGCAAGACCTACGGCAAGACCTCGCACGGCATGATCTGCTCCGGCGACGAGCTGGGCATGGGCGACGACGGCAGCCACGGCATCATCGTGCTGCCGCCGGAGACCGAGGTCGGCAAGGACGCCATCGAGCTGCTGGAGCTGGTCGACGAGGTCCTGGACATCGCCGTCACCGCCAACCGCGGCGACTGCCTGTCCATCCGCGGTGTCGCCCGCGAGACCGCCATCGCCTACGGCCTGCCGCTGCGCGACCCCGCCCTGATCGACGTCCCCGCGCCGAACGCCTACGGCTACCCGGTCCAGGTCTCCGACCCCTTCGGCTGCGACCGCTTCACCGCGCGCACGGTCACCGGCCTGCGCCCCGAGGCGCGCTCCCCGATCTGGCTCCAGCGCCGGCTGCAGAAGGTCGGCATGCGCCCGATCTCGCTCGCCGTCGACATCACGAACTACGTGATGATGGAGCTGGGCCAGCCGCTGCACGCCTACGACCGGAACCTGGTCCAGGGCCCCATCGGCGTGCGCCGGGCCGAGGAGGGGGAGAAGCTCGTCACCCTCGACGGTGTCGAGCGCAAGCTGCACGCCGAAGACCTGGTCATCACCGACGAGCGCGGACCGATCGGCCTCGCCGGCGTGATGGGCGGCGCCAACACCGAGATCGCGGACCACGAGGCCACCGAGCAGGGCACGACCGACGTGGTCATCGAGGCCGCCCACTTCGACGCGGTGTCGGTCGCGCGGACCGCCCGCCGCCACAAGCTGCTGTCCGAGGCGTCCCGCCGCTTCGAGCGGGGCGTCGACCCGCAGGCCGCCGCTGCCGCCGCGCAGCGCACGGTGGACCTGCTGATGCTCCTCGCGGGCGGTACGGCGGAGGCCGGCGTCACCGAGATCATCGCGCCCTCGGCCCCGCACACCATCACCCTCCCGGCGGGCCACCCGGACAAGGTCGCGGGCGTCGACTACGGCCGCGAGACGGTCGTACGCCGGCTCCAGCAGGTCGGCTGCGACGTGTACGGGCAGGACGAACTGATCGTCACCGTCCCGTCCTGGCGGCCCGACCTGGTCGACCCCAACGACCTGGCCGAAGAGGTCATCCGCCTGGAGGGCTACGAGAACCTGCCCTCCACGCTGCCCAAGCTCCCCTCGGGCCGCGGCCTGACCCCCCGTCAGCGGCTGCACCGCCGGGTCGGCCGGGCGCTGGCCGGCGCGGGCTACGTCGAGGCGCCGAACTACCCGTTCCTCGGCGAGCGTGTCTTCGACCAGCTCGGCCTGGCGGCCGACGACCCGGCCCGCCGCGTCGTGAAGCTGGTCAACCCGCTCAGCGACGAGGAGCCCGCGCTGCGGACGACGCTGCTGCCGGGCCTGCTCGGCGCCCTGCGGCGCAACGACGGCCGGGGTTCGCACGATCTGGCGCTGTTCGAGACCGGCCTGGTCTTCCTGCCGCGTGAGGAGCGGGGCGCCGCCGTGCACCTGCCCGTCGACCGGCGTCCCACCGACGAGGAGATCGCCGCGCTGAACGCCGCGCTGCCCGAGCAGCCGCGGCACGTCGCCGTCGTCCTCGCCGGCGCTCGCGAGCAGGCCGGCTGGTGGGGCAAGGGCCGCCCGGCCGACTGGGCCGACGCCGTCGAGGCGGCGCGCACGGTCGCCCGTGAGGCCGGGGCCGAGCTGATCGTCCGCAAGGGCCAGTACGGTCCCTGGCACCCCGGCCGCTGCGCCGAGCTGGCCGTCCTCGCCGACGGCACCGAGCGGGTCGTGGGCCATGCGGGAGAACTGCACCCGCGTGTCCTCAAGGCCCTGGGCCTGCCCGAGCGCACGTCCGCGATGGAGCTGGACCTGGACGCCCTGGAGGCGGTGGCCGACGGCGTCCCCCAGGCTCCGAGGATCTCCACGTTCCCGGTCGCCACGCAGGACGTCGCCCTCGTCGTCGACAGGCCGGTGCCGGCCGCGGAGGTCGAGGCGGCGCTGCGCGCGGGTGCGGGTGAGCTGCTGGAGTCCATCCGGCTGTTCGACGTGTACGAGAACGCCGAGCAGCTCGGCGACGGCAAGAAGTCCCTGGCGTACGCGCTGCGGTTCCGCGCCGCGGACCGCACGCTGACCGTCGACGAGGCCTCGGCCGCGCGGGACGCGGCCGTGGCGCTCGCCGGCGAGCGTACCGGGGCGGTCCTGCGGGGCTAGGCCTCTCGTTCGCCCACGGCGCGGGGGAACTGTTCCCGCGCCGTGGCCCCGGGCAGTGCGGGGCCGCCGCGCGGTTCGCCCGTCCTTCGGGGCGCCCCGGCACCGCCGTCAGCCGCATAAATGCGGGGTGGCTCGGAACGCCTCACTCGTTCGGGTGGGAACCACGGGCGATCCGACCCACCCGGGTCATGCCTCTCGACAGAATCGGACCGGCCTTTCGGGGTCGGTCCGTCTGCTCTGTCAGGCCCACATGGGGGACCTCAGGCATGATCCGAATCAAGGCACGGGCGCCCACCGGGCGGGCAGCCGTACTGCCCACGGTCTGGGGAGCCGTCGCGGTCGGCTACAAGTTCGGCTGCCCGCTCGCCCAGCAGGACGGGCTCGGGGCGCGCATCGTCACCAGCGCCGTGTTCGTCGCCGTCGGCACCGGTCTCATATTCCACGTCCGCCGCACCCCGCTCCAGGAACTGCGGCTCGCCCGACGGGCGGCGCGCGTCGCGCAGAGCGTCGTCCTGCGTCCGCCGCCGCCGCGGCTGGACGGGCTCAACGTCGCCGCCGCCCAGCTGTCCGCCGACCGGGGCGCGTGCGTCGGCGGTGATCTGTACGAGGTGATCGCCACCGAGCACGGCGTCCGGGTGGTGATGGGTGACGTGCGGGGGCACGGTCTGGCCGCCCTCGGCACCGTCGCCGCCCTCCTCGGCAGCTTCCGCGAGGCCGCCCACGACGAGCCCGAACTGGGCCGCGTACTGCGCAGACTGGACCGCGCCCTCGGCCGCCACCTGCGCGAACGCGCCCGCGCCGAACACCCGGCGCAGAGCGCCACCGACCCGGACAACCCGGTCGCGGAGGAGTTCGTCACGGTCCTGCTCCTGGAGATCGGCCGGGACGGCGAACTGCGCGCCCTCAACTGCGGTCACCCGTGGCCCTACGTGCTCAGGGGTACGAGCGTCGACCCGCTGACACGCGCGGAACCCCTCCCGCCGCTGGGACCGTTCCCGCTGCCGGCGGAGCTGGAAGCCGGGTCCTGCGGCCGGCTGCTCGCGGGGGAGTCCCTCGTGCTGTTCACGGACGGCGCCGAGGACGCGCGGGACGGCCGGGGGAGGTTCTTCGCACTGCGGGACGTGCTGCGCGAGGTGGTGCGCGAGCATCCCGTGTCACCGCAGACGGTTCTGCGCACGGTCTTCGGCGCCCTTCTGCACCACACCGGCGAGCACCCCGCGGACGACATCGCGGTACTGGTCCTGCGGAACGACCGGACCGACCGGCACGACCGGACCGACCGGACCGACCGGAAAGAGGTACGGCTGTCCGGGGCGCGGGACACCGCGCGCCACGCCCCCGCCCACCCGCAGCCGGCTCCGCACCGCTAGCGGCGCCCTCCGTGGTCACCCGGCCAAGCCACCGCTTTTCGAGGGGGAACCGGCGGCTTGGCCGGCACTTCAGTCAACCGGCGCGACACGCTGAGCGACACCGCGCGCACAGCCCGGATACGGGCACTGCGTTCACACCCCGTGTGAACGCCCACCCACTACGCTGACCGCACCAGGCCACTTGGGGGGCATCCCATGCAGCCCAACACTCTGCTCGACGCCATCCTGGACGAGGCGGGGATCTCGCACGCCGGTCTCGCCGCCCACGTCAACCAGGCGGGACGCGCCCGCGGTCTCGCGCTGCGCTACGAACACACCGCCGTGGCACGGTGGTTGAAAGGCCAGCGGCCCCGCGGTCAGGTGCCCGACCTGATCTGCGAGGTGCTGGCCGCCCGGCTGCGCCGGCCGGTCACGCTGGACGACACCGGTCTGGGTGTGCCCGGCGAACCGAGCACACCGCATCCCGGTTCGCTGTCCGGCTTCGTGGAGCGGGCCACCGCCTTGTGGCGGTCGGACGAACAGCAGCGGCCCCATGTGCTGGGTGCCCCCGCGGTCACCGGGACCCCGGCCGTGATGCCGGTGTGGGAGTGGGAGAACCCGCCCGAGGACGTCGACGTCTCCCGGGGCGGCCGGCACCGGGTCACCGCGGCCGACATCGAGATGCTGCGCGCCGCCCGGACGCACTACGAGCAGATGTACCGGAAGGCCGGCGGGATCGCGACCCGGACGCGGATCGTCGGTTTCCTCAACGCCGAGACCGCGCCCCTGCTGCGCGGCAGCTACACGGATGCCACCGGGCGCCAACTGCACCGTGCGACGGGCGGGTTGGTGGCGATCGCGGGGATCTGTGCGTACGACTCCGATGCCCACGGACTGGCCCAGCGCTACTTCCACCAGGCGCTGCGGCTCGCGAAGGCCAGCGGCGACCGGGGACTCGGGGCCTATGTGATCGCCCTGCTGGTCAACCAGTCGCTGTTCATGCGGGAGTACCGGCAGGCCGTCGCCTTCGCCGAGGCCGCGCTGCGCGCCGCCGACCGGAACCTCACCCCGGCGCTCACCTCCGACCTGTACGCGATGCAGGCCAAGGCGTACGCGCACCTCGGCGACAGCGGCAGCGCGCTGTCCTGCATCCGGCGCGCGGAGACGGCGGCCGACCGGATCCGGCGCGGCCACGAGCCCGACGAGACCGGGTACGTGCAGCCGGGGCTCGTCAATGTGCAGGTGGCGGAGGCACTGCTCAGCCTCGGGGAACTCGCCGCCGCCCGGGAGCACGCGGCGGCGGCCGTCGACAACCCCGCCCACGACCGGGGGCGGGTGCACCGGCTGGCCATGCTCAGCACCATCGAACTGCGCCAGGGCAACGCCGACAAGGCGGTTGCCACCGCCGTGCAGATGGCGGAGCAGGCCCGCGGCATGGAGTCCCAGCGGCTGCGCGACAGACTTCGCGCGGTACGCGAGCATCTGGCCCGCTGCGGGTCGGCGGACACCGCCGAGGCCGCCGAACTGATCGACGGGGCGCTGCGCGTACCGCTGTAGGCCCACTGTGGGGAGGACCGCCACTGCTGCGATATTGCCACTTACTCGGCGGAAGGTGGCAGAACCGTGCAGTGGACGAAGCAGAACGAACAAACTGTGTATGAAAACCGCTGGTTCAGCGTCAATCTGGCAGACGTAGAGCTGCCGGACGGCCGGCACCTGGACCACTTCCTCATCCGGCTGCGCCCCGTGGCCGTGGCCACGGTCGTCAACGAGGCGAACGAGGTGCTGCTGCTGTGGCGGCACCGCTTCATCACCGACAGCTGGGGATGGGAGCTGGCCGCGGGCGTCGTCGAGGACGGCGAGGACATCGCGGCGGCGGCGGCCAGGGAGCTGGAGGAGGAGACCGGCTGGCGGCCGGGGCCCCTGCACCACCTGATGAGCGTGGAGCCGTCCAACGGCCTCACCGACGCCCGGCACCACATCTACTGGACCGACCGGGGAGAGTACGTCGGGCCCCCCGTGGACGACTTCGAGTCGGACCGGCGGGAATGGGTCCCCCTCAAGCTCGTTCCCGACCTGATCGCCCGTGGGGAGGTCCCGGCCGCCAACATGGCGGCCGCCTTACTCCTGCTGCACCACCTCAGGCTCAACGAGGGCTAGCGAGCCGGCGGGCTAGTGGGCGGCCAGCGCCTGCCAGACCGTCACCACCAGCGCACCGAGCGCGCTCAGCGCGGCGAGCGAGGGCAGCGGCCAGCGGGTATGTTCCAGCGAGGCCATCCGGGAGTTCAGATCGTCCAGCTCCTTGGCGGTCTCCTCGGTGCGGTGGCGGAGCAGCGCCAGCCCTCCCTCGACACGGGCGTAAGCCACGTCGAGGCGGCGCCGTAACTCTGCGAGTTCTCCATGGACCACGGGATGCTCCGGGTCGGCGGTCACGGGTCCGCTCCTTTCGGTAGTGGAAGTGGATGGTCCGCATCCCTTGCATGCGCATGAAGAGTCAACTCGCCTGGTGGGCGCATGGGGAGCGTGTGCGACGGGCATATGCGTGCCCGGCGCGCACACGGTGTGTGAAACACGCGGGCCCGGCACCCTTCCGAGTGCCGGGCCCGCGGGCGTCGCTCTTCGTAATCAGGCGTAGGTGTAGAACCCCGAGCCGGTCTTCCGCCCCAGCCGGCCCGCCTCTACCATGCGCTGCAGCAGCGGGGGAGCGGCGTACAGCGGCTCCTTGTACTCGGCGTACATCGAGTTGGCGATGGAGACGATGGTGTCCAGGCCGATCAGGTCGGAGAGCTTCAGCGGACCCATCGGGTGCGCGCAGCCCATCTCCATGCCGTTGTCGATGTCCTCACGGCTCGCGATGCCGGACTCGAACATCCGGATCGCCGACAGCAGGTAGGGCACCAGCAGCGCGTTCACCACGAACCCGGAGCGGTCCTGGGCGCGGATGGCGTGCTTGCCGAGCGCCTTCTCGGCGAAGACCTGGGCGCGGCTGAGCGTCCCCTCGGAGGTGGTGAGCGCCGGGATCAGCTCGACCAGCTGCTGCACCGGGGCCGGGTTGAAGAAGTGGATGCCGACGACATGGTCCGGGCGGGAGGTGGCGACCGCCAGTTTCACCAGCGGGATCGAGGAGGTGTTGGAGGCCAGGATCGCGTCCGGCCGGGTCACCACCTGGTCGAGCACCTGGAAGATCTCGGTCTTCACCTGCTCGTTCTCGACGACGGCCTCGATCACCAGGTCCCGGTCGGCGAACTCGCCGAGATCGGTGGTGAAGCTCAGCCGCGCCTGCGTGTCGTCCCGCTCGGCCTCGGTGATCTTGCCGCGGTCGGCGGCCTTGGCCAGGGAGTTGAACAGCCGGGTACGGCCGATCTCCAGGGCCTCGCCGGTGGTCTCGGCGACCTTCACGTCCAGTCCCGCGCGGGCGCACACCTCGGCGATGCCCGCGCCCATCTGGCCGCAGCCCACGACTCCGACGCGCGTAATGTCTCCCCCTGGGATGCCCGTCACATCGTCCCCTTCGCTGGTCGTCCGGCTCGCTGGCAGACCTCCGGGTTCGGCGCCTGCTCCGATCGTGCACGTTACCGTCAAGTATCGATGATCGATCGCCCGGGTGGGGCCATCCTGGAGCCTGTGACGATCCGTGACGGAGCGGATCCGAAGGGTACGGGGAGTCGCAGATGGGGCGCATGTCGCGGCGGGTCTTCGCTCTGGCCGCACTGTCCACGCTGGTCACGGCGCCGGGCGCGGTGGCCGCGGACACCGGCGGTCCGGCCCGGGAGGTGGCCGGCGCCGGTCGTGCGCCCCGTACGACCGCCGAGATGCGGGGCGTCTGGATCGCGACCGTCGGCAACCGGGACTGGCCCTCGCGGCCCGGCCGGACGGCGGCCGAGCAGCGCAAGGAGCTGATCGCCCACCTCGACCGGGCGGTCCGTCACCGGCTCAACACGGTGATCCTCCAGGTGCGGCCCACGGCCGACGCGCTGTGGCCGTCGCCGTACGAGCCCTGGTCCGAGTACCTCACCGGCACGCAGGGCAGGAACCCCGGCTGGGACCCGCTCGGCACGGCGGTCACGGAGGCCCACGCCCGGGGTCTGCGCCTGCACGCCTGGTTCAACCCGTACCGGATCGCCAACCACACCGATCCCGGCCGGCTCGCCGCCGCGCACCCGGCTCGCAGGCACCCCACGTGGGCGGTGCCGTACGGCGGCCGGCTGTACTACAACCCCGGTCTGCCCGAGGTCCGCGCCTTCGTGCAGCGGGCGATGCTGGACGCGGTCGCCCGGTACCCGCTCGACGCCGTCCACTTCGACGACTACTTCTACCCCTATCCGGTGGCCGGGCAGACCTTCGACGACGACGACGCCTACGACCGGCACGGCGGCGCCTTCCCCAGCCGGGCCGCCTGGCGCCGGGACAACATCGACACGCTGGTGCGGGAGATGGCCGCCGGTATCAGGAGGGTCCGGCCCGGCACCCGGTTCGGGATCAGCCCCTTCGGGGTGTGGCGCAACGCGACGACCGACGCGCGCGGCTCCGACACGCGGGCGGGCGTCGAGACGTACGACGACCTGTACGCGGACACCCGCACGTGGGTGCGCGAGCACTGGATCGACTACGTGGCCCCGCAGCTCTACTGGCACATCGGCAACGCCGGCGCGGACTACGCCGAACTCGTCGCGTGGTGGGCGCGGGTCGCCAAGGGCACCAAGACGCAGTTGTACATCGGCGAGGCGCTGTACCGGGCCGGCACCGCCGGGCAGCCGTCGGCCTGGCGGGACCCGGTCGAGCTGTCCCGCCACCTCACCCTTGCCGCCGGGTATCCGCAGGTGCGCGGGCACGTGTTCTTCGCCGCCAAGGATGTGGCGGCCGACCGGATCGGGGCGATGGCCCGGGTGGCCGCCGACCACTACCGGGGGCCGGCGGAACCACCGCGGTGACCAGGGTCCCGGGAGACCCTAGTGGTGTCGCTCGTTCTCGTGCTTGACCTGGCAGTCGGGCCCGGGGGACATGATCGCCTCGTGCCCGTCCGCGAAACGGACGCGGTAGGGCGGGTTGCCCTCGTGCCCGAGTACCTCGACGACTTCGGATTCCTGGTCGTGCTGGCCCACCACCCTGCCGTGCTGGACAAGGCGGTCACCCTTGGATGCGTGCATCTTGACAGGCCCTCCTCCTGATCACGACCGCTGTGTGACGGCGATGCACACGAGCACGGCCACGGCGGTCAGCGGAGCGGCCGCCGTGAAGTGCTCGCCCAGCAGCAGCGCCGACCACACCAGTGTGAGCAGGGGCTGAGCCAACTGCAACTGGCTGGCCCGCGGGATGCCGATGGCCGCCATCCCGCGGTACCAGACGACCAGCCCCAGGAACTGCGAACCGAGCGCCGCCCACAGCACGCCGGCGACGCCGTGCCCGGTGAGGTGCACCGGTTCCCGGGCCAGTGCCACCGCGGCGGCCGGCACGCCGAGCGGCAGGCACAGCACCAGCGCCCAGCCGATGACCTGCCAGCCCGGCATGACCCGGGCCAGCCGGCCGCCCTCGGTGTACCCGGCCGCGCACACCAGCAGGGCCGCGAAGAGATAACCGTCGGCGCTGGTGAGCGCCCCGCCGCTCTGGCCGAGGGTGAAGGCGATCACGGCCGCCGCACCCGCCACGGCGGCCAGCCAGAACCGGCGGGAGGGCCGGGCGCCGGTGCGCAGGGCCGAGAACACGGCGGTGGTCAGCGGCAGCAGGCCCACCACGACGGCCGCGTGGGCCGTGGTGGACGTCCGCAGAGCGAGTGTGGTCAGCATCGGGAAGCCCACCACCACGCCGGCGGCGACCACGGCCAGGCCGCCCAGATGGCGCCGCGCCGGGAGCCGTGCCCTCGTGGCGAGCAGGCAGCCGCCGGCGACCAGGGCGGCGAGCACGGCGCGCACCGCCACCAGGGACCAGGGGCCGAAGCTCTCCAGGCCCCAGGCGGTCGACGGGAACGTCAGAGAGAAGGCCGTCACACCGAGGGCGGCCTGGGCGGTGCCCAGGCGACGGTGTTCCCGGGGGGCCGTGACCGCTATCGGGCTCGCGGTAGTAGCGCTACTCTGTGTCCTCATGCAGCAGCGTAGCAGTGTGGGTGAGCTGACAGAACAGCTTCGACTGGAGCTGGACCGCTACTCTCCTGGTGGAAAGCTCCCGTCGAGCCGAGCGTTGGTCGAGCGGTTCCGGGTGAGCCCGGTGACCGTCTCGCGGGCCCTCGCCCAGCTCGCCGCCGAGGGACTGGTCGTGACCCGGCCCGGTGCCGGGGCCTTCCGTGCCCGGCCGCGCACCCCGCTGGTACCGGGGGGCGACACCTCCTGGCAGGAGGTCGCCCTCAGCGCCGACGGCGCCGCCGACGTCGTCCCCCGCACCGTCGACGCCTCCGGCGTCACCGCCTGTCTCGCCACACCGCCGGCCGGAGTGATCGAGTTCAGCGGGGGCTACCTCCACCCCGTGCTCCAGCCCGAGAAGGCCATGGCCGAGGCGCTGTCCCGGGCCGGCCGCCGCCCCGGTGCCTGGGGCCGGCCGCCCCTGGACGGACTGCCCGAGCTGCGCGAGTGGTTCGCGCGCGACATCGGCGACACCGTCACCGCAGCCGAGGTGCTGATCGCGGCCGGCGGCCAGTCCGCGCTGACCACCGCGCTGCGGGCCCTCGCCCCGCCGGGCGCCCCGGTACTGGTCGAGTCACCCACCTACCCCGGCATGCTGGCCGTGGCCCGCGCGGCCGGACTGCGCCCGGTGCCCGTACCGGTCGACGCGGACGGTGTGAAGCCCGCCCTGCTCGCCGACGCGTTCCGCGCCACCGGCGCCCGCGTCTTCGTGTGCCAGCCCCTCTTCCAGAACCCCACCGGAGCGGTCCTCGCCCCCGAGCGGCGCCCGGAGGTGCTGCGCATCGCCCGCGAAGCCGGTGCCTTCGTCGTGGAGGACGACTTCGTACGGCGGCTGGTCCACGACGACTCGGGGCCCCTGCCGCGTCCGCTCGCCGCCGACGATCCCGACGGCGTCGTCGTCCACGTGCGCTCCCTCACCAAGGCGACCTCGCCCAGCTTCCGGGTCGGTGCCCTCGCCGCCCGCGGACCGGTGCTGGAACGGCTGCGCGCCATCCAGATCGTCGACACCTTCTTCGTGCCCCGCCCGCTGCAGGAAGCGGCCCTGGAACTCGTCGGCGCACCCGCCTGGCCGCGCCACCTGCGCGCCCTGTCCGCCGAACTCAGGGCGCGCCGTGACGCCATGACCGCGGGCCTGCGGCTGCACCTGCCCGAACTCGCCCTGCCGCACGTCCCGTCCGGCGGCTACCACCTGTGGCTGCGGCTTCCCGAGGGCGCCGGCGGCGCTTCCCATGCCTACGGTTCCGGGGGAGAGGCGGCACTGCACTCCGCCGCCCTGCGCGCGGGCGTCGCCCTCAATCCGGGCCGCCCGTACTTCAGCGCCGAACCTCCCGCCGCCCACATCCGCCTGAGTTTCGCAGCCGTGGCCGGCACCGGGGAGATCGCGGAGGGAGTGCGACGGCTGCGGGCGGCGTACGACGAGGCGGGGCGCAGTGAGCACGGCGCGTGAAGCGTCGGGCAGGGAGGACGGCGCGTGAGGCGGTGGGCAGGGAGGACGGCGCGTGAGGCGGTGGGCAGGGAGGACGGCGCGTGAGGCGGCG
>NZ_JBEZBT010000025.1:0-43847 GCF_040647235.1 Streptomyces sp. NPDC042638 | reverse complement strand
TGGGCATGCGGTCCGTGAGTGATCGCACGCTGCCCGTGACCGGCGGGCGGCTCCCCTTGACCTGCATCCCGGCACGGCCCACCATCACGGCATGCCACTGAGGGTGACGTTCGTCGCCGCCGCGCGCGGTGCCTCGCCGCCCGGCGAGCGCTTCGAGGACGACCGGCCGCTGGACCAGGCCGGCTGGGACGAGGTGCAGCGCGTCGCCGGGGACCTGCTGCCGCTGGCCGCGGCCGAGCTGCGCTACTGCTCGCCGACCCCGCGCAGCCGGGCCACGGGCGACGCGCTGGGATACGCCCCGCTGGTCCAGCTCGCGCTGCGGGACTGCGACATGGGCCGCTGGCGCGGGCTGACGATGGGCGAGGCGATGGCCCGCGAGCCGCAGGCGGTGGACTCCTGGCTCGCCGACCCGCGGTCCGCTCCGCACGGCGGCGAGTGCCTGCTGGCGTTCATCTCCCGGGTCGGCGGCTGGCTGGACACCCGGCCGGCGGACGACGGCGGCCGGATCGTCGCGGTGGCCGAGCCCTCGGTGATCCGGGCGGCCCTGGTCTACGTCCTGAAGGCTCCCCCCGCGACCTACTGGAACCTCGACGTCCGCCCGCTCTCCACGACGACCGTCACCGGTCGCACCGGCCGCTGGAACCTCCGCTTCGACGGGGTGCGGGCTCAGTCCTCGCGCACGTAGTCGGTGGTGAGGAGGAGGTCCTTCGCCGGGCCGCCGACCCGCCACACCGAGCGCCAGCGGTCCGCGTCCCGCACGGTGAACTCGCCCCGGTAGAGGTCGGCCGCACAGGGATGGTCGGCGACCCAGTGTCCCGTGGCCAGGTCCAGTGCGTGGAAGGGCCGCCCGTCGGCGAACCGCACGTCCGCCCGGCTGGGCGAGGGCCCCGGCAGGAACCGCAGCGTCCGGGTGGCCGGCCGCGCCACGCCCTGCCAGGTGAAGGACCCGGACTCCTCGTGCAGCAGTCCGCCGCCGTCCAGCGGGCCGAAGACGGTCACCCCCGTGAAGTGCCCCGCGGTCCCGCCCGCGAGGTCACGCACGCTGCGCCGTACCCGCCAGCGTCCGGCCAGGTGGTCCAGCACGTCGGGCACCGGCCAGTACTCGTCCATCCCCGCGCCTTTCGTCGTCGGCGTCCGCCATGCTCCGCGGGCCCGTCCGCCGGGAGCGGACCGCGTGTGGTCGCGGGCGGCCAGTCTCCCGCCAGTGTCCCGCGGCACCGCGAGGCGCCGGGGCCCGGCCCCGGTCCCGCGGAACGACGCCCGCTTCGCCCGGGCCCGACGCGCACGCTCTCACCGACGCCGCCGACCGGCTCTCCCGCACCCGCCCGGCGGACCCCGCCACCCTCCTCAGGAACCGGCGGACGTGGCCGGGGGCTCCTGCGCGGGCTGCTCCCCGAGCGGCAGCAGCCCGCGCTCGGCGAACACCTTCTTCGCCACGAACGTGGCGTTCAGGGCCTTCGGGAAACCGCAGTACCCGGCCGAGTGCAGCAGCGCCTCCACGATCTCCCCGGGGGTGAGCCCCACGTTCAGTGCCGCGTTGACGTGCACCTCCAGCTGGGGCTCGCAGCCGCCGAGCGCGGTCAGCATGCCCAGCGTGACCAGCTGGCGGTCCCGCGGCACGAGCCCGGGCCGGGCGTAGATCTCGCCGAAGCCCCAGGCCACGATCTGGTGCCCCAGCTCGGGGCTGATGTCGGCGAGCGAGTCGATGACCCGCTGCCCCGCCTCACCGTCGACGGACCGCAGCACCTCCAGGCCTCGGGCGAAACGTTCCTCACGGGTGGTGCTCTGCTCGTTGCTCATACCCGAACGGTAGGAGCCGGAGCGTGCTCAAGGTCAAGCGCTGCCTGTTGCGCGTGCCGTGACACCGATTCACCTCAAGAACACCATCCGGAAATCCAGAGTTCTCCGGTAGGTCATCAAATTCATGCGGTGTTTCCCGTACCAGAGGGAAGTTGCGTCACTTTCCGGTGCGCGCACAACCATCCGGAAACGCTCCCCGTCTAAGTCGGCGAATAGATGGGGCACACATTCTGTGAGGACCGCCGAAAATGCAGCGCAGTACTCCGCCCGGCGCACAGGGCAATGTCCACGGGAACTCGCGGTGACACCCGGACAGGAACAGGGTGTGAAAGCGATATCCCGGGCGAGGCAGGCCGCCGCCCTGCTCGCCGCGGCCGTCACGGTCGTCGCCCTGTGCGCCGGTGACGTACTCGCGCGCTGCTATCCCTTCGGTCCCCGCACCCGCAGCGTCAACGACCTCGGCAACCAGTTCGTGCCCTTCCACGCGCACCTGTGGGACCTGCTGCACGGCAGAGCCGAGGGCGGGCTCTACGTCAACTGGCAGTCCGGCTACGGCTCCAGCTTCCTGCCCGACCTCGGCACCTATCTCGGCAGCCCGTTCGCCCTGCTGGTCGCCCTCTTCCCCCGGGACGACATCGACCTCGCGGTGTACGTGGTCACCGTCCTGAAGATCGCCTCCGCCGCCGCGGCCATGGCCTGGCTGCTGCTCACCCTGCGTCCCGGCCGCTGGTGGGCGGCGGGGATGCTCGGTGCCTCGTACGCGCTGTGCGGCTGGACCCTCGCCGACGCCGACTACAACCCCATGTGGCTCGACGGGCTGCTCGCCCTGCCCCTGCTCTGCCTGGTCGGCGAGTGGGCCCTCACCGGACGCCGGCGCCTGCCCGGGGTGCTGATCGTCGCCCTCGCCTGGACCGCCAACTTCTACACCGCCTACATGGCCACCCTCGGCGCCGCCCTGGTGCTGCTGCTCCGGCTGGTGCTCACCCGGCCGCCGCGCCGCCAGGCCCTCGCGGCGGCCGGGCGTGCCGTCCTCACCGTCGCCCTGGGCGTGGGCCTCGCCGCCCCGCTGGTCACGGTCGTCTACTTCGGCACCCGGCACGCCTATCCGGGCCGGGTGAGCACGTTCAGCCCGGTACCGGCCGAGGACATGCTGGGCCGGCTGCTGCCGACGGCGTACGGCTGGGGCTCGCCGGCCCTCTACGTCGGCACCACCGCCCTGCTGCTCGCCCTGGCCCTGCCCTTCCACCGGGCGGTCCCCGGCCGGGTCCGCGCCGGCTGGACCGCCCTGGTGCTCGCGGCGGCCCTGTCCCTCCAGTGGGCGCCCACGCACCTGGTCTGGCACGCCTTCGCGACCCCGCAGGGCAGCCCCTACCGGCAGACCTTCGTGGTGTGCGGGCTGCTCGTCATCGCCGCCTGGCAGACACTGTCGTACGGCCCGCTCGACCTGCGGGCCCTCGGCGTGGCGGCGGCGCTGCTCGCCCTGATCACCGCCTTCGCCGGCCGCAGCGCCGTCATCCGGTTCTTCACCTGGCCCGTGCTGCTGCTCGCCGTCGCCGGGGCGCTGGGCGGGCTCGTCCTGCTGGCCCGCGCCGGGCACCGCGGCAGACTCGCCGGGCTGGCCGTCGTACTCCTGCTCGGCGCGCAGATCGGGGAGAGCGCCGCCACCTCGGCCGTGGCCACCCGGCTGCGCCTCGCGCACATGGACGACTACGCGCCCTGGGGCGAGCGGCAGGAGCGGCAGTCGGCGCTCATCGCCCAGGCCGACGACTGGCCCCGGTACCGCACCGACCCGGGCCGGGAACAGACCGTCGGCAACGACCCGCTGCTGGTGGGCGGCGAGGGCGCCCAGTACTACAGCTCCCTCACCTCCGACGTCCTCAGCCGTACCCTGACCGCGCTCGGCGACGGCTGGACCTCGCGCGGGCGGAGCGTGCAGAGCCTGGACAACGCCGTCACGGACGTGATCTTCTCCGTCGGCGCCCGGGTGCACTCCCCGCCGGACCAGCACCCCCGGCACGCGCCCCCGGCCGAGCGCCCGGTGAGCGTGACCCGGCGGGACGTACCGCCCCTGGTGACGGTGCGGCCCGCCCCGGACACCCGCCCCTTCGGCACCTCGCCCTACCGCAACCAGGAGATCCTGCTCGGCAGCCGCGTCTACACCGTGCCCCGCCTCGCCGTCCAGGACGACTCCGGCAAGCCGCTCCCGAAGCGCCGGACCGGCTCCGGCAGCGCCCTGACCCGGCCGACGATCACCGCCCGCTGCCCGGCGGGGACCCAGGTCAACCTGTGGGCCGCGCACTACGCGGGCGGCGCCCGGCTCGGCGACGGCCCCACCGCCTACTTCAACTCCAGGGCCTCCCGCAACCGCGCGGCCGTGGCACCGCTCGGTACGGCACCCGCCTCCGGGCTGGTGCGGATCCGACTGACCCCGACCCGCCCCGGCAGCATCCCGCCCGACGCGATCGGCTGCCTCGACACCCACCGGCTGCGCACCGCCGCCGCGCACCTCAAGGCCACCGGAGCCACGGCCGTCACCGTCTCCGACGGCACCGTCCACGCGCGGCTGCCCGCCGGGAGCAAGGGGATCGCGGTCCTCGCCGCACCCCGGATCGCCGGCTGGCGGTGCGCGACGGGCGACGGACCCGCCCGGCCGGCGGGGGACTACCACGGCCTGATCGCCGTTCCCCTCGACGCCGCTTCGACCAGCCTGACCTGCACCTTCCATCCACCCGGTCTGCGGCTGGGCGCGACTGTCGGGGCCGGCTCGCTGCTGACCCTCGTCGTGCTGACCGCCTTCACCGCCGTCCGCCGCCGGCGCGACCCGGCGCCGTCCTCGACCACCTCACCGCGCGAGCGCGTGACCGCCGCTGTCTGACCGTGCCCAGGGGGGCCCACCATGCTGATATCGATCGTCGCGCCCTGCTACAACGAAGAGGACGTCGTCGCCCGCTTCCACGAGGAGGTGCAGCAGGTCGCCGACGAACTGCTGCCCCTCGGTCACGACATGGAGTTCGTGTACGTCGACGACGGCAGCCGGGACCGTACGCTCGCCGTCCTGAAGCGTATGGCGGACGGCGACCCCCGGGTGCGTTACGTCTCCTTCAGCCGCAACTTCGGCAAGGAGGCGGCCCTGCTCGCCGGCCTCCGGCACGCCTCGGGCGACTCGGTGATCGTCATGGACGCCGACCTCCAGCACCCGCCGCAGCTGATCAAGCGGATGATCGACCTGCGCGAACAGGGCTACGACCAGGTCATCGCCAAGCGCACCCGCACGGGCGACCGGCTCACCCGCACCCTCACCGCCCGCCTGTACTACCGGCTCGTCAACCGCCTGGTCGACGTGGAACTCGTGGACGGGGTGGGGGACTTCCGGCTGATGTCGCGCCGGGTGGTGGACGCGGTGCTGGGCCTGACCGAGTACAACCGCTTCTCCAAGGGGCTGTTCGCCTGGGTGGGCTTCCCAAGCACCACCTTCGAGTACCAGAACGCCGTGCGCGAGGCCGGCCGCAGCTCCTGGAACCTGCGCGGCCTGCTCAACTACGGCCTCGACGGCCTGCTGTCGTTCAACAACCGCCCGCTGCGCGCCGCGCTCTGGCTCGGCGTGGGCCTGCTCCTGTGCGCGGGCCTCTACACCGCCTGGATCGTGGGCGCCGCGCTCGTCAACGGCGTCCAGACCCCCGGCTATGTGACCATCATCACCGCCGTGACGGCCCTCGCGGGCGTTCAGATGGTCATGCTGGGAGTCATCGGGGAGTACACCGGCCGCATCTACTACGAAGTGAAGGGGCGCCCGCACTTCCTGGTGAAGGCGACCAATGTGGAACGGACGAAAGATCTCATCCCCTGATGCGGCAGATTCTTACCTTCGCGGCGGTCGGCGTGGTCAACACGGCGACCTACTACGTTCTTTACCTTCTTTTTCTCACTGCATTTCCTTACCTGGCCGCCCACGTCCTGGCGTTTGTGCTCAGCATGTTCGGGTCCTTCTTCCTGAACGCGCGCTTCACCTACCGGACGCGTCCCACCTGGCGGAAATTCCTGCTGTTCCCGCTCACGAACCTCTCGAACTTCGTGATCACGACGGCCGGGGTGTACCTGATCGTCGACGTCCTGCACGCCGGCAGCCGCTTCGCCCCGCTGCTCGCCTCCGCCGCGGCCATCCCGATCACCTTCGTCGTGTCCCGCTGGGTGATGCTCCCCGGGGCCGAGAGCGAGACCATTGCATAAACGTGCAGCGATACGTATAGTCATGCCATCCAGAGGAGGGTGGACATGGCAGTACGTGCGGCGGTGGCCGGAGCGAGCGGATACGCGGGCGGAGAGCTCCTGCGCCTGCTCCTCGCGCACCCGGAGACCGAGATCGGTGCCCTGACCGCGAACACCAACGCCGGACAGCGGCTCGGCGCGCTCCAGCCGCATCTGCTGCCGCTGGCCGACCGCGTGCTGACCGAGACCACGCCCGAGGCCCTCGCCGGGCACGACGTCGTCTTCCTGGCGCTGCCGCACGGGCAGTCCGCCGCCGTCGCCGAGCGGCTCGGCCCCGACGTCCTGGTCGTCGACATGGGCGCCGACTTCCGGCTGAAGGACCCGGCCGACTGGGAGACGTTCTACGGCTCCCCGCACGCCGGCACCTGGCCCTACGGCCTCCCCGAACTTCCGGGCGCCCGCTCCGCGCTGGAGGGGTCCAAGCGCATCGCGGTGCCCGGTTGCTACCCCACCGCCGTCTCCCTCGCCCTGTTCCCGGCGTACGCGGCCGGCCTGGCCGAGCCCGAGGCCGTGATCGTCGCCGCGTCCGGCACCTCCGGCGCGGGCAGGGCGCCCAAGCCGCACCTGCTCGGCAGCGAGGTCATGGGCTCCATGTCGCCGTACGGTGTCGGCGGCGGCCACCGGCACACCCCGGAGATGATCCAGAACCTCAGCTCGGTGGCGGGGGAGCGGGTCTCCGTCTCCTTCACACCGACGCTCGCACCGATGCCGCGCGGGATCCTGGCCACGTGCA
The DNA here is from genome assembly GCF_040647235.1 of Streptomyces sp. NPDC042638. NCBI lineage: Bacteria > Bacillati > Actinomycetota > Actinomycetes > Kitasatosporales > Streptomycetaceae > Streptomyces > Streptomyces sp. NPDC042638. The sequence goes on along the minus strand of NZ_JBEZBT010000025.1, from coordinate 37,048 downwards.
GCGCGTCCGCCGTCGCCGGGGTGACGGCGGACTCCGTCCGCGCCGCCTACGACAAGGCCTACGCCGACGAGCCGTTCGTCCGGCTGCTCCCCGAGGGCCAGTGGCCCGCCACGGCGTCCGTCCACGGTTCCAACGCCGTTCAGGTGCAGGTCGCGTACGACGCCGCCGTGGGACGCATCATCGCGATCAGCGCCATCGACAACCTGACCAAGGGCACCGCCGGCGGTGCCGTCCAGAGCATGAACCTCGCCCTGGGTCTCGCCGAGACCACAGGACTTTCCACGATCGGAGTCGCACCGTGAGCGTCACGGCAGCCAAGGGATTCACGGCGGCGGGCATCGCCGCCGGGATCAAGGAGAACGGCAACCCCGACCTGGCCCTCGTGGTCAACGACGGGCCCCGCCGTGCCGCCGCGGGCGTCTTCACCTCCAACCGTGTCAAGGCCGCCCCGGTGCTCTGGTCCGAGCAGGTCCTGGCGAGCGGCCAGGTCTCGGCCGTCGTCCTCAACTCCGGCGGCGCCAACGCCTGCACCGGCCCCAAGGGCTTCCAGGACACCCACGCCACCGCCGAGAAGGCGGCCGAGGTGCTCGGCCGGGGCGCCGTCGAGGTCGCCGTCTGCTCCACCGGGCTCATCGGCGTCCTGCTGCCCATGGACAAGCTGCTCCCGGGCATCGAGACGGCCGCCGCCCAGCTGTCCGAGCACGGCGGCGAGAAGGCCGCCATCGCCATCAAGACCACCGACACCGTCCACAAGACCTCCGTGGTCACCCGGGGGTCCTCCCGGACGGAGTCCGGGGGAGGCTGGACGGTCGGCGGCATGGCCAAGGGCGCCGGCATGCTCGCGCCGGGCCTCGCCACCATGCTGGTCGTCCTCACCACCGACGCGGAGCTGGACGGCGAGGTGCTGGACCGGGCCCTGCGCGCCGCCACCAAGGTCACCTTCGACCGCGTCGACTCCGACGGCTGCATGTCCACCAACGACACCGTCCTGCTGCTCTCCTCCGGCGCCTCCGGCATCACCCCGCCGTACGACGACTTCGCCGAGGCGGTACGGCTGGTCTGCGCCGACCTCGCGCGGCAGCTCATCGGCGACGCCGAGGGCGCCGGCAAGGACATCAAGGTGGAGGTGATCAACGCGGCGAGCGAGGACGACGCCGTCGAGGTGGGCCGCTCCATCGCCCGCAACAACCTCCTGAAGTGCGCGATCCACGGCGAGGACCCCAACTGGGGCCGTGTGCTCTCCGCGATCGGCACCACGCGGGCCGCCTTCGAGCCGGACCAGCTCAACGTCGCCATCAACGGCGTGTGGGTCTGCAAGAACGGCTCGGTGGGCGAGGACCGCGAGCTGGTCGACATGCGCTACCGCGAGGTCCACATCGTCGCCGACCTCGCGGCCGGCTCCGAGACCGCCACCATCTGGACCAACGACCTGACCGCCGAGTACGTCCACGAGAACAGCGCCTACTCCTCATGAGCGACCCCAGCACGAGCGGCACCACGCGGAAACACACGGCACTGCCCAAGGCCCAGATCCTCATCGAGGCGCTGCCCTGGCTGACCCGGCACCACGGCAAGATCGTCGTCATCAAGTTCGGCGGCAACGCCATGGTGAACGAGGAGCTGAAGGCCGCCTTCGCCCAGGACGTCGTCTTCCTGCGGCACGCCGGCCTCAAGCCGGTCGTCGTGCACGGCGGCGGCCCGCAGATCAGTGCCGCCCTCGACCGGCACGGCATCGTCAGCGAGTTCAAGGCGGGCCTGCGCGTCACCACCGAGGAGGCCATGGACGTCGTACGGATGGTGCTCGCCGGGCAGGTCCAGCGCGAACTGGTCGGCCTGCTCAACCAGCACGGCCCGTTCGCCGTCGGCCTCACCGGCGAGGACGCGCACACCATCACCGCCACCAAGCACACCCCCGAGATCGACGGGGAACGGATCGACATCGGACGGGTCGGCGAGATCACCGCCATCGACACGGGAGCGATCGAGGCCCTGCTGGCCGACGGCCGCATCCCGGTGGTCTCCTCGGTCGCCCGGTCCCAGGACGACGGACATGTCTACAACGTCAATGCTGATACGGCGGCTGCGGCACTCGCTGCGGCACTGGGCGCCGAAACCCTCATGGTCCTCACCGACGTCGAGGGCCTCTACGAGGACTGGCCGAACTCCGACGAGGTGATCAGCCGGCTCACCGCGTCCCAGCTGGAGAAGCTCCTGCCGGAGCTGAGCTCCGGCATGGTGCCGAAGATGGAGGGCTGCCTGCACGCCGTGCGAGGCGGTGTGACGACCGCCCGGGTCATCGACGGCCGGGTCCAGCACTCCATCCTGCTGGAGATCTTCACCGACGAGGGCATCGGCACGATGGTCGTGCCCGACGAGTACGAGGGGGACGCGCAGTGACCGGCAACCAGGAGCTGACCCAGCGGTGGCAGGGCGCCCTCATGAACAACTACGGCACCCCGCGCCTGCCCCTCGTCCGGGGCGAGGGCACCAGGGTGTGGGACGCCGAGGGCCGGGAGTACCTGGACTTCGTCGGCGGCATCGCCACCAACGCGCTCGGCCACGCCCACCCCGCGATCGTGGCGGCGGTGAGCCGGCAGATCGCCTCCCTCGGCCACATCTCCAACTTCTTCATGGCCGAGCCCACCGTCGCCCTCGCCGAACGGCTCCTGTCGCTCTTCGGCCGCGAGGGCCGGGTCTTCTTCTGCAACTCCGGCGCCGAGGCGAACGAGGCCGCCTTCAAGATCGGCCGGCTCACCGGGCGCACCCGCATGGTCGCCACCGACGGCGGTTTCCACGGCCGCACGATGGGCGCCCTCGCGCTCACCGGCCAGCCGGCCAAGCAGGAACCCTTCCTGCCGCTGCCCGGTGAGGTCACCCACGTCCCCTACGGCGACGCGCAGGCGCTGGCCGCCGCCGTCACCGAGGAGACGGCGCTCGTGGTGATCGAGCCGATCCAGGGCGAGAACGGCGTGGTGGTGCCCCCGGCCGGCTACCTCAAGGCGGCCCGCGCGATCACCGCCGCCACCGGCGCGCTGCTGGTCCTGGACGAGGTACAGACGGGCATCGGCCGGACCGGGACCTGGTTCGAGTACCAGGCCCACGAGGGCGTACTGCCCGACGTCGTCACCCTCGCCAAGCAGCTGGGCGGCGGGCTGCCGCTGGGCGCGACCGTGGCCTTCGGCCGGGCCGCCGAACTCCTCGGGCCGGGTCACCACGGCACCACCTTCGGCGGCAATCCGGTCGCCTGCGCCGCCGGGCTCGCCGTGCTCGACACCATCGAGGCCGAGGGCCTGCTGGACAACGTCAAGCGGCAGAACGAGAGGTTGCGGGCGGGAATCGAGGCCCTGAACCACCCGTTGATCGATTATGTCCGGGGTGCGGGCCTGCTCCTGGGTATCGTGCTCACCGGGCCGCGCGCGCCACAGGTGCAGCAGGCGGCCCAGGAGGCCGGGTTCCTGGTGAACGCGCCCGCCCAGGACGTCGTACGGCTCATGCCGCCGCTGAATCTCCGCGACGACGAGGCGGGTGCGCTGCTCCGGGCGCTGCCCGGCATCCTCGACGCAGTGAACGGGGACGGACGATCCGGAGAATGAGACGACGATGAGCGAGGCGCAGGAGCACGAGCAGGCCGCGGGGGCCGGGCCGGCCGTACCGCAGACCCGCACGGCACGGCACCGCCGGATCGTGGACATCTTGAACCGGCAGCCGGTGCGGTCGCAGAGCCAGCTGGCCAAGCTGCTCGCCGACGACGGGCTGACCGTCACGCAGGCGACGCTCAGCCGGGATCTCGACGAGCTGAACGCCGTGAAGATCCGCAACAACGACGGTGACCTGATCTACGCGGTGCCGAGCGAGGGCGGGTTCCGTACGCCGCGCGCCCCGCTGGGGGAGTCGGCGAAAGAGGAGCGGATGCGGCGGCTGTCGCAGGAGCTGCTGATCTCCGCGGAGGCCTCGGCGAACCTGGTCGTCCTGCGGACCCCTCCCGGGGCGGCCCAGTTCCTGGCCTCCGCCATCGACCAGGCGGAGCTGCACGACATCCTGGGCACGATCGCCGGCGACGACACGTTGCTGCTGATCAGCCGGGAGCCGAGCGGGGGGCAGGCACTGGCGGACCATCTGCTGCGGCTGGCCCAGAACGGGCACTGACGCCTTCCGGCGGGGTGACGGCTGAGGGGGGCGGGGTTTCCCGCGGCGCTTTGGGGTGCGGGGCGCGGGGTGCGCGGGTCAGCCGAGGCGGGCCGGGAGGCCGCCCGTGCACCGTACCTCGTCGCCCGCCGTGATCAGCAGGGCCTCCACGTCCGGCAGGGACTCCAGCCACGCGAGCCCCGCCCGTGAACCCATCGCGAAGGCGGCCGTGGCCCAGCAGTCCGCCCAGGTCAGCCGGGGTGCCACCACAGTCACGGCGACCAGGTCCGTCACCGCGGGGCGGCCGGTGCGCGGATCCACGATGTGCGCTCCCCGCTCCGCCGTACCGGACGTGGCGACCGCCAGCTCCCGCGTGCCCGCCGCCGAGATCACCGCCGCCAGCCCGCCGGGCCGGAGCGGATCGCTCACCCCCACCCGCCAGGGCCGGTGCGGCTCCGGCGCGCCCAGCAGCTGTACGTCCCCGCCCCCGTTGACGCTGACCCCGTGCACGCCCTCGACCGCCCGGACCGCCCGCGCCGCCCGCTCGGCCGCCCAGCCCTTGACGATGCCGGTGGGATCCAGCGAGCCCTGGTACCGGGTGCTGAACCAGCCCTCGCTCAGCCGCTCCGCCTCGGCCGCCAGCTCCAGCACCTCGGCCACGTCGGGAGCGCACCGGGCGAGGCTCAGCTCCCCCCGGGCCAGCCGCGACACCTCGCTGTCCTCCCGGTAGGTGCTGAAGACGGCGTCCGCCCGGTGCAGCCCCGCGACGGCCTCGGCGAGCGCCGCCCGTACCGCGGCCGGTTCCCCGCCGCGGACGTCGAAGGAGAAGACCGTGCCCATGGCCTCCTCCGCGTGACGCACCGCGGCGGGCGCCTTCGACGGCTCGGTCACGGTGTCAGCCACCGGCCTGGTCCAGGGCCGACTGCAACGACTGCCGGTAGCCGGTACTGGTGTAGGTGGCTCCGGAGACGGCGTCGATGTCCGCGCTCCCCGCCGCCACCGCCTCCTGGTTGAGCCGGGGGACGGCGAGCTGGGTCTTCTGGTCGCTGAGGCCGCCCTTGGGCGCCTGGACGGCCTCCGCCCGGGTGATCCTCCCGGCGCTGACGGTGATGCGCACCTGGACCGGGCCGTACTGGGTCTGCGCCACCTTGCCGGTGACCGTACGCGCCTGCGCCCGGCCGGCGGAACCCGAGTCCGGGCCGGGGGAGGGGGAAGCCGCCGCCTTCGCCCTGTCCAGCGCGGACTGCAGGGACTTCTTGTAGCCCTCGCTCGTGTACGTCGCCCCGGACACCGTGTCGATCGTCGCGCTCTGGGCGGCCACCGCCTCCTGGTTGAGCCGGGGGACGGCGAGCTGGGTCTTCTGGTCGCTGAGGCCGCCCTTGGGCGCCTGGACGGCCTCCGCCCGGGTGATCTTCCCGGCGTTCACGGTCAGCCGTACCTGCACGGCGCCGTACTGCGTCCGCACCGTGTCACCGGTCACCGTCCCGGAGCCGGCCCGGGCGCCGCCCTGCGGCGACTCGCGCCCCGCCGCCGTCTGCTGCGGGGCCGCGCCCGCCGCCGACGCCGCGCCCGGGTCCGAGGCCGGTTTCAGCGCCAGCAGCAGCACGACACCGGACACGGTCGCGGCGGTGGCCAGTACGACCCTCCGGACGGGTTGGCTCTTCCTCATCGCTTTCGCAGCTCCGCTCACATCTCGAACGACTCGTGGTGGATACGGCGGGCGGGAACCCCCGCACCGCGCAGTGCCTCGTACACCGACTGCGCGAACCCGGGCGGACCGCACATGAAGACATCGTGCCGGTCGACGTCCGGGATCTTCCGCTGGAGGTTCTCCGCGGAGATGTCGGGCCGCTCACCCTCCGGGCTGTTCACGGCGTACATCAGCCGCGCGCCCCGCTCCTCGGCGATCGCCGCCAGCTCGCCCCACAGCGCCAGATCCTGGGTGGTGTTGGCCCGGTAGAGGAGGGTGATGTCACCGGCCGCCCCGGGCAGCGTCTCGAACAGCGCGCGCATCGGCGTGATGCCCACCCCGCCCGCGACCAGCAGCACCTTGCCGCGGCTGCGGCGCTGTGCGGTCAGCGCGCCGTACGGGCCCTCCGCCCACACCCGGGTGCCGGGCGTCAGCTCCCGCAGCCGGGCGCTGTGGTCGCCGATCGCCTTCACCGTGATCCGCAGCATGCCGGGCCGCGGGGCGGCCGACAGGGAGTACGGGTGGGAGCTGAAGCGCATCCCCGGGGCGAGGAAGCGCCAGCGGAAGAACTGGCCGGCCTCCGCGCCCATCCGGTGCAGCCTCCGGCCGCTGATCAGCACCGAGACGATGCCCGGCGTCTCCTCGACGACCGCCTCCACCCGCATGCGGTGGCGGAGGTTCAGGCGGATCGGGGTGAGGACGCGGTACCAGACCACCAGTGCGGTGACCGCGCCGTACAGGCCGTACCAGAAGGTCTTGGCGGCGGGCTCGACGGCGAAGTCGTTGCCGGTCGTGATCTGGTGCCAGAACGTCAGGAACACCGCCGCGTACGTCAGCAGATGGACGTGGTACCAGGCGTCGTACGGCAGCCGGCGGCGGACCGGCCCGACCGACGTCAGCCCGATGACCACGAACAGCCCGGCGCCGATCGCCGCCTTCCCCATGTCCGGCAGCTGCTCGACGGAGTCGACCGTCTGCTGGACGACGTCGCCGAGCGACTTGCCGGCCTGGCGCGCGTACCCCCACATGGTGAGGAAGACGTGCGCCACGATCAGGCAGAGTGTGTACCGGCCGCTCATCGCGTGCCAGCGGGCCACCCGGTCGGAGCCGACGCGCCGCTCCAGGGCCGGGACGCGCGCCATCTGCAGGACGACCAACGCCATCAGATAGCCCGCCAGCAGGCCGGTGATCCGGCCCGCGTTGAGGATCCGGCCGGTGTCGTCGGCGATGGAGGGGGTGTTGTGCCACCACAGCCACAGCACGGCCGCCGCGCCCGCCCAGACGGCGAGCTGCAGCGGGACGGCCGGGGAGCGGCGCGGGCGGATGCGGCGCATCGTCTGGCGGCGGGCGGCACGTCCGCCTGCGAGCGTGGTGGTCACGGTTCCTCCGGGGGGACTTGACCCTTGGCCCACAGATACGTGTGCCGCCGCGGGAGCGTTCAGCGCGGCGTACGGCCCCGGCCGCTCCCGCCGTGCCGGGAGCGCGACGTCCTCGGGGGTCTCAGTAGCGGCTGAGCGCCGTCTCCCCGTCCTCCGTCCCGATCGCGATGTGCGGCTTCGTCCCGGGGTCGGCCCACGTCAGGATCCGCCGCATCGCGTCCTCCGGCACGGACACGCAGCCGGCGGTGTACGCCTTGCCGTTGACGTGAAGGAAGATGCCGGCTCCGCGCCCGCGGACCGGCCGGTCGTAGTTGAAGCCGATCACCAGGGCGTGGGCGTACTGAGCCTTGTAGTCGACGAGGTGCTCGGACTCGGCGGCGCGGCAGTCGGCGGGCAGGGGGTCGACCCAGCGGTTGTACGAGGTGGAGTCGTTGTCCTGGCACCACCAGGAAGTGTCCTGGACCGCCCGGTAGGCGACCGCCGTTCCGTCCGGCGCCGCCTCGGTCCCGAAGGCGAAGGGGAGGTCGTACAGCCCGGTCGGCGTCGTGTTCGTGCCCTGCTTCCGGCTGTCGCCGGCCACCAGTCCGCCGGACCCGAAGCGGGCCGGGGCGGATCCGGCCTGGGTCCACCGCCCGTCCCGCAGGTCCCACCAGCTGACCGTGCCGTCGGTGGCGGTGGTGTCCGGGGCCTGGGCGAGGATCAGCTGGCTGCCGCCGCCGGTGTCCGCCATCCCCGCCGGCGACGGCTCAGGGCCGGGAGCGGGCGCGGCGCCGGGCAGGGCGAGGACGGCGGCGGAGACGAGGGCGGGGACCACACCGGGGAGCATGGCTCAGACGGTAGACGGCGGCAGCGGCAGCGGCAGCCCGGGCAGTCCGTCCAGGCTGGTCGCGATGTACTCCTTCTTGGTGAAGTAGGCGTTCAGCGAGGCGTCGTCCTCGCGGGCGAACCGTCTGGCGTGCAGGTCGCGCTCCTCCTCGTACGCCATGTAGGGGACGGCGTACCCGCAGGTGTCCCGCACCAGCTCGGCGTGGACGACGATGACCGCGCGAAGTCCGTGTGCGCCGGGGTCGATGTCCGGGAAGCGGCCGAGCAGTTCGCCGAAGCGCGGGTCGTCGCGGAAGACCGGCTCGCCGCGGCCGTGCACGCGGACGATGTTCGGCGGCCCCTGGAAGGCGCACCACATCAGGGTGATCCGCGCGTTCTCCCTGAGGTGCGCGATGGTCTCGGCGTTGGACCCGGCGAAGTCCAGGTAGGCCACGGTGTGTTCGTCCAGCACGGCGAACGAGCCCCTGAGGCCCTTGGGGGAGAGGTTGACCGTGCCGTCGGCGGAGAGCGGGGCGGTCGCGGTGAAGAAGAGGGGCTGCTCCTCGATGAACCTACGGAGTCTGCCGTCTATGCGCTCATAGGTCTTTCCCATGTCTAACGATTATTGACGACAATCCTTCGCCTGTCTAAGGAATTCTCCGCAGAGGCTCATTGACGAATCATGCAGACTGCTGCATACTCATGCATGTCAGCGAATGCACTGTGAGGAGAAACCCGTGACCGAGCGCGTCGTACTCGCCTACTCAGGCGGTCTGGACACCTCCGTCGCCATCGGCTGGATCGCCGAGGAGACGGGCGCCGAGGTCATCGCCGTTGCGGTCGACGTCGGCCAGGGTGGCGAGGACCTGGACGTCATCCGCAAGCGCGCCCTCGCGTGCGGCGCGGTCGAGGCCGAGGTCGCCGACGCCAAGGACGAGTTCGCCGACGAGTACTGCCTCCCGGCGATCAAGGCCAACGCCCTCTACATGGACCGCTACCCGCTGGTCTCCGCGCTCTCCCGGCCGACGATCGTCAAGCACCTCGTCGCCGCCGCCAAGAAGCACGGCGCCACCACGGTCGCCCACGGCTGCACCGGCAAGGGCAACGACCAGGTCCGCTTCGAGGCCGGCATCGTCGCCCTCGCCCCCGACCTGAAGTGCATCGCCCCGGTCCGCGACTACGCGATGACCCGGGACAAGGCGATCGCCTTCTGCGAGGCCAAGCAGCTCCCGATCGCCACCACCAAGAAGTCCCCGTACTCCATCGACCAGAACGTCTTCGGGCGCGCGGTCGAGACGGGCTTCCTGGAGGACATCTGGAACGCCCCGATCGAGGACATCTACGAGTACACCTCCAACCCGGCCCTCCCGCGCGAGGCCGACGAGGTGGTCATCAGCTTCGAGGCGGGCGTCCCGGTCGCGATCGACGGCAAGCCCGTCACCGTCCTGCAGGCCATCCAGCAGCTCAACGAGCGCGCCGGCGCCCAGGGCATCGGCCGGATCGACATGGTCGAGGACCGCCTCGTGGGCATCAAGTCCCGCGAGGTCTACGAGGCCCCGGGCGCGATCGCGCTCATCACCGCGCACCAGGAGCTGGAGAACGTCACCGTCGAGCGCGAGCTGGCCCGCTACAAGCGGCAGGTCGAGCAGCGCTGGGGCGAGCTGGTCTACGACGGCCAGTGGTTCTCCCCGCTCAAGCGGGCCCTGGACGGCTTCATCGACGAGGCCAGCCAGCACGTCACCGGCGACATCCGGATGACCCTGCAGGGCGGCCGCGCGGTCGTCACCGGTCGGCGCTCGAAGTCGTCCCTGTACGACTTCAACCTCGCCACCTACGACACCGGCGACACCTTCGACCAGGCCGCGGCCAAGGGCTTCATCGACATCTACAGCCTGTCCTCGAAGATCGCCGCCAAGCGGGACCTCGCGTAGGGGCCCGGGGCCACCTCGCACGCATCACCTGACCGCCGCCTCCCCGCCTGCAAGGGTGGGGAGGCGGTCGCACACAGCCGTCCGTGGCACGAACGTGGCACGAGGACACCTTCCGAAGACTTCTTCCGAGGAGCACGCAAGTGAGCAGCAACAGTGGTGACGTACGGCTCTGGGGCGGCCGTTTCGCCGACGGTCCCGCCGAGGCCCTGGCGAAGCTGTCCGCGTCCGTCCACTTCGACTGGCGGCTCGCGCCCTACGACATCGCCGGCTCCCGCGCCCACGCGCGCGTGCTGCACAAGGCGGGGCTCCTCACCGAGGACGAACTGCAGCGGATGACCGCCGGGCTGGACCGGCTGGAGGCGGACGTCGCCGACGGCTCCTTCACCGGCACCATCGCCGACGAGGACGTGCACACCGCCCTGGAGCGCGGTCTGCTGGAGCGCCTCGGCCCGGACCTCGGTGGCAAGCTGCGCGCGGGCCGGTCGAGGAACGACCAGGTCGCGACCCTCTTCCGGATGTACCTGCGGGACCACGCCCGGATCATCGGCGGCCTGATCGCCGACCTCCAGGACGCGCTGACCGGTCTCGCCGAGGCCCACCCGGACGTCGCGATGCCCGGCCGCACCCACCTCCAGCACGCTCAGCCGGTGCTCTTCGCCCACCACGTCCTCGCGCACGCGCAGTCCCTGTCCCGGGACGCCGAGCGGCTGCGCCAGTGGGACGAGCGGACGGCCGTGTCACCGTACGGCTCCGGCGCCCTCGCGGGCTCCTCGCTCGGCCTGGACCCGGAGGCGGTCGCCGAGGACCTCGGCTTCGAGCACGGCAGCGTCGGCAACTCCATCGACGGCACGGCCTCCCGCGACTTCGTCGCCGAGTTCGCCTTCATCACCGCGATGATCGGGGTGAACCTCTCCCGGATCGCCGAGGAGATCATCCTGTGGAACACCAAGGAGTTCTCCTTCGTCACCCTGCACGACGCGTTCTCCACGGGTTCGTCGATCATGCCGCAGAAGAAGAACCCGGACATCGCCGAGCTGGCCCGGGGCAAGTCCGGCCGCCTGATCGGCAACCTGACCGGCCTGCTGGCGACCCTGAAGGCCCTGCCCCTCGCCTACAACCGGGACCTCCAGGAGGACAAGGAGCCGGTCTTCGACTCCTGTGACCAGCTGGAGGTGCTGCTGCCCGCCTTCACCGGCATGATCGCCACGCTCACCGTCCACCGGGAGCGCATGGAGGAGCTGGCCCCGGCCGGCTTCTCGCTCGCCACCGACATCGCCGAGTGGCTGGTCCGGCAGGGCGTGCCGTTCCGGGTGGCGCACGAGGTCGCGGGGGAGTGTGTCAAGGTCGCCGAGGCCGAGGGCAAGGAACTGGACGAGCTCACGGACGAGCAGTTCGCGAAGATCTCCGTCCACCTCACCCCCGAGGTCCGCACGGTCCTCAACGTCCCCGGCGCCCTCGCCTCCCGCAACGCCCGCGGCGGCACGGCACCGAGCGCGGTCGCCGTGCAGCTGGCGGAGGTGAAGGCGGACGTGGCGGCTCAGCACCGGTGGGCCGAGGCCAGGAAGAAGAGCTGAGCCGGACGCCCCGTCGGCGACACGGGGAACGGCACGGGCAGCCACCGGGCGCCGGTACCCGCCGGCGCACGGCGAGCCCCGGGCGCCAAGGTGACGGCGGCGGGGCCGTCGCGGGTTACGTTGGTCACGAGCCGTACCGGTCCGACCAACGGAGCCCGCGATGCCCTTCGCCCGCCTCGCAGCAGCAACCACGCCCACCTGCCACATCGGGCTGGGCCTGGCCGCCGTCGGCCGCCCCGGCTACATCAACCTCGGCCGGGACAGAGACCTCGGTGAGGACCGCAGCGCGGACGCCCTGCGCACCCGCACCCACGACCTCCTCGACGCCGCCTACGCCCAGGGCGTGCGCTACTTCGACGTGGCCCGCTCCTACGGCCGCTCCGAGGAGTTCCTCGCCGACTGGCTGAAGGGCCGCCCCGACGCGGACGACGTGGTCGTCGGCAGCAAATGGGGCTACACCTACACGGCCGGCTGGTCGACGGACGCCGAACGGCACGAGGTCAAGGACCACAGCCTCGCCACCTACGACCGGCAGCGCGCCGAGACCGACGCCCTGCTCGGCGGCCGGCTCGACCTCTACCAGATCCACTCGGTGACCCCGGACAGCCCGGCGCTCACGGACAAAGACCTGCACGCCAGGCTGGCCGAAGCCGCCGCCGGCGGTCTGACCGTCGGCTTCTCCACCAGCGGCCCCGCCCAGGCCGACGCGATCCGTGCCGCCCTCGCCGTCACGGTCGGCGGCGAGCCCCTCTTCCGCACCGTCCAGTCGACGTACAACGTCCTGGAGACCTCGGCCGGCCCCGCCCTCGCGGAGGCGCACGACGCCGGGCTCACCGTGATCGTCAAGGAGGGCATGGCCAACGGCCGGCTGGCCGAACCGCACGCTCCGGACGCGCTGAAGGCGGTGGCCGGGGAGACCTCCCTCGGCTGTGACGCCGTGGCCCTGGCCTGGATCCTGCGCCAGCCGTGGACCGGTGTGGTCCTCTCCGGCGCCGCCACCGTCCCGCAGCTCCTGTCCAACCTGCACGCTCCCGCCGTGGACCTCGACGTGGACCAGCTGACCCGCCTCGCCACGCTGAAGGAGGAGCCGGGCGCCTACTGGGCGCGGCGCGGGGAGCTCTCCTGGCACTGACGACCACCGCGCTGACCAGCGGTGATGAGTCACGCACGCCTATTATGAGACAAAAATGTCTCATGTGGTCTATCCTTGTCTCATGGCTCTGGATCGTGACCACGTGCTGCGCAGCGCAGCCGCCCTGCTGACCCGAAAGTCCACCGCGACCATGGACGAGGTCGCCAAGGCCGCCGGGATCAGCCGGGCCACGCTGCACCGCCACTTCGCCGGACGTGACGCGCTCGTCCGGGCACTGGAGGCCCTCGGCATCGCCGAGTGCGAGGCGGCGGTGGAGACGGCCCGGCCGGACGAGGGCCCGGCGGGCGAGGCCGTACACCGCCTCGTCCGCGCGATGGAACCCGCCGCCGGACTGCTCGCCTTCCTCTACACCGAGAACCAGCTGTTCGAGGGCGAGCAGCAGAACCAGGGCTGGGCCCGCATCGACGAACGCCTCACGGCCCTGTTCCGGCGCGGCCAGGAGACCGGCGAGTTCCGGATCGACCTCACCCCCGCCTGGCTCACCGAGGCCCTGTTCGGCCTGCTGGCCTCCGGCGCCTGGGCCGTGAGCGAGGGCCGGGTGGCCGCCAAGGACTTCACCTACATGATCGTCGAGCTGCTGCTCGGCGGCGCCCGACGCACCCACGCGTGACGAAGAGAGGAACCATGACCAGCACCCTGCGGCCGGCACACGCGACCGAGGCGGTGAAGCGCCCGGGCCGCTGGCTGGCGCTGTCCGTCCTCGTCCTGGCCGTGCTGCTGGTGGCCGTCGACGCCACCGTCCTCGGCCTGGCGACCCCCTACATCAGCGAAGACCTCAACCCCTCCGGCACCCAGCTGCTGTGGATCGGCGACGTCTACTCGTTCGTCATCGCCGGTCTGCTGGTCTCCATGGGCAGCCTCGGCGACCGCATCGGCCGCAAGCGGATCCTGCTCGTCGGCGCGACGGCGTTCGGCGCGGTCTCCGTGCTCAACGCCTACGCGACGACACCCGAGCTGATGATCCTGGCCCGGGCGCTGCTCGGTGTCGCGGGCGCGACCCTGATGCCCGCCACCCTGGCCCTGATCCGCAACATCTTCCACGACTCGCGCGAGCGCAGCCTGGCCGTCGGCATCTGGGGGGCCACCGCCTCCGCCGGCACGGCCGTCGGCCCGATCGCCGGCGGATTCCTCCTCGAACACTTCTGGTGGGGCTCGGTCTTCCTGATCAACCTGCCCGTGATGGCGGTCCTGGTCCTGGTCGGCATCCGCACCCTGCCCGAGTCCCGCAACCCCCACCCCGGCCCGTGGGACCTGGCCAGCGTCCTGCTGTCGCTGGTCGGCATGATCGCCCTCGTCTACGCGGTCAAGGAGGCGGCCACCCACGGCTTCACCTGGACGACCCTCGGCACCGGCCTGCTGGGCGCGACGGCCCTGTACGGCTTCGTCCACCGCCAGCTCACCATGCCGGTCCCGCTGCTGGACATGCGGCTGTTCCGGAGCCGCGGTTTCAGCGGAGCGGTCCTCGCCGACCTGCTGACCGTCCTCGGCATGTCCGGGCTGGTGTTCTTCCTCTCCCAGTACCTGCAACTCGTCCAGGGGCGGCGCCCGTTCGAGGCCGGCCTGGCCGAAGTTCCCGCGGCGGTGGGCGCGGTGACGGCCGGTCTGATCGCGGGCCGTGCCGCCCGGCGCTTCTCGGTCCGTACGGTGGTCTCGGGCGGTCTGGCCGCGGTCGGTGTCGCCCTGGCCGCCCTGACGGCGCTCGGCCAGTCGACCGGCTACCCGGTCCTCGGCGCCGCACTGCTGGTCGTCGGCGTCGGCGCGGGCTTCTCCTTCACGGTGACCGCGGACGTCATCCTCTCCAGCGTCCCGAAGGACCAGGCGGGAGCGGCCTCGGCGGTCTCCGAGACGGCGTACGAGCTGGGCGCGGCCCTCGGCATCGCCCTGCTCGGCTCCATCGTGACCGGCGCCTACCGCGGTTTCACGGGCCCGGCCAGCACCCCGGCCATGGCCCACGAGTCCCTGGGCGCGGCGGTGGAGACCGCGGCGGACATGCCACCGCACCAGGGGCAGGCGCTCCTCGACGCGGCCCGGGACAGTTTCGTCCACGGCCTCCACCTGGCCTCCGGAGCGGGCGCGGTGGTCCTGCTGGCCGCCTCGGCGGTGGCGTGGTTCCTGCTGCGCGACCAGAAACTGGACAGCGCCGGCTGAGGAGGTCTCCGCGGGGCGGTGGGCGCGGGACCGCGTCCGCCGTGCGGCCGGGCAGCGCCGGCGCGTCATGCCGCGGCCCGGCCGCGCCGCACCAGGAGGCCACCCCGTAGGTCACGTCTTGTAGGTCACGCCTGCCAGATCACTTCCCCTAGGCCACTTCCCGTAGACCGATTCCCGTCGGCCGCTTCCCGTAGGTCACTTCTTGTAGCCGAGCACCGTCATCATCCCGCTCTCCGAGTGGTACTGGTTGTGACAGTGCAGCATCCACAGCCCCGGATTGTCGGCGTCGAAGTCGATCACCAGCTTCCGGTGCGGCAGCACCAGCGCGGTGTCCTTGCGCGCGCCCACGGAGTCCAGCCCGGTCACCGAGAAGGTGTGGCCGTGCAGGTGCATCGGGTGCCACATGCTGGTGGCGTTGATGAGGGTGAGCCGTACCCGTTCACCGGCGCGGACCGGGTGGCGCTGCTGCGCGGAGTAGGCCTTGTGGTCGAACCCCCAGTCGAACTTCTCCATGCTGCCGGTGATCCTGATGCGCATCTCGCGGTCGGGGTCACGCTCGCGCAGGGCCACGGAGTCGGCCGGCAGCAGGCGGCGCGCGGGGACGGTGTTGCCGTCGAGTTCGTCCGGGCGGACGTCGGCCGGGGGCAGGTTCCGGTTCCCCTTGTCGGTGCGCAGCACGGCGAGGGCCCTGCCCTTCTTCCCCTCCGGGAGGGCCACCAGGGGGAAGACCCCGTCCCCGACGGTGACGAGGACGTCGTACCGCTCCGCCATCCCGATGAGCAGGGCGTCGGTCTGCTTGTGCTTCACGGGGTAGCCGTCGGTGTGCGTGACGGTCATCTTGTGGCCGCCGAGCGCGACCCGGAAGGCGGTCTCCGAACCGGCGTTGATGATGCGCAGCCGCACGCGGTCGCCGGGACGGCAGCGGAACACCGAGGGATTGCCGGGCAGGCGCCCGTTGACCAGGTAGTGCGGGTAGGCGACGCTGCCGCCCTCCCCGTGGAGCATGCGGCTGTGCGAGTCGTGCAGCACCCGGTTGGGGCCCGAGGACTTCCCGGACGCCGAGGAGTGGGTGTCCGCCGACCGCCTCGGGCTGGGGCTGTGGTGGCCCGGCCCCATGGCCATACCCCCCATGTCCGTGGAGCCGCCGGGCTTGAGCTGCTCCAGGACGTTGTCGGGGGTGGAGCCTTCGACGCCGTCGAGCCAGTCGTCCAGCAGCACGACCCACTCCTTGTCGTAGGAGAGGGGCTCCTTGGGGTCCTCCACGACGAGCGGCGCGTACAGGGCCCGGTCGGGCTGCATCCCCACGTGGGAGTGCAGCAGGTACGTTCCCGGGTGGGCGACGGTGAAGCGGTAGCGGAAGTCGTCCCCGGAGCGGATGGCGCGCTGGGTCAGGTCCGGGACGCCGTCCATGTCGCAGCGCAGCCGTACCCCGTGCGAGTGCAGCGTGGTCATGGCGGGCAGCCGGTTGGCGAGCGTCAGGTCGAGCACGTCTCCGGCGGTGACCCGGACCAGCGGGCCCGGCACCTCCTCGTTGTACGCCCAGGTGCGGACCGACCGCCCGCCCAGGTCCAGCTTGGCTTCCTGGGCGGTGAACCTGAACGTGCGCACGCGGCCGGCCCCGCGCTTCCGCTCGGCGGCGAGGACCTCCGGGTCCGACGGGTTGACGTAGCCCTTGGGCCCGGCCGGGACGAACCTCTCTCGGTCGCTCGCGTGTTGGGGTCCGGAGCTGGGCTCGGAATCGGAACTGGTGCAGGCTGCCAGGAATCCCGCGCCGGCCGCGGCGATGGGGGTACGGAGCAGAGTACGCCGAGAAGGTTTGTACATGTCTGAATCAGACATGTTGCGTGGTCATATGGCCCCTTTATAGGGCCGAATGCTCGATGTGTCGGCGGCAGATTCCACCGGCAGGCGGACGGACACCCCCTGGGCGGCCGTCCGTCGGACGGCTCTAGGCGGCCTTGGCCTTGGTGGCGTACATGTCCACGTACTCCTGGCCCGACAGACGCATGACCTCGGCCATGACGGAGTCGGTCACCGCGCGCAGCACGTACCGGTCCCGGTCCATGCCCTCGTACCGCGAGAACTCCATGGCCTCACCGAACCGCACGGTGACCCGGCCGGGCCGCGGGATGCCCCGGCCGCCCGGCTGCAGCTTGTCCGTGCCGATCATGGCGAACGGCACCACCGGCGCGCCGGTCATCAGCGTCAGCCGCGCGATACCGGTGCGCCCCCGGTACAGCCGGCCGTCGGGCGACCGGGTGCCCTCCGGGTAGATCCCGAAGACCTTGCCCTCCTCGAGGATCCGACGCCCGGTCATGAGCGCGGCCACGCCGCCGTTCGCCCCGTCCCGGTCCACCGGGATCATGCCGACGCCGGTGAAGAACCACGCCATCAGCCGGCCCTTGAAGCCCTTGCCGGTGACGTACTCGTCCTTGCCGATGAAGAACACCTGGCGCTTGGTGACGACCGGCAGCACGATCGAGTCGATGAACGTGAGGTGATTACCGGCCAGAATCACCGGTCCGTCTCCCGGGATGTGCTCCGCGCCCTCCACCTGTGGGCGGAACATCAGGCGCATGATCGGTCCGAGCACTGCCTTGATGAGCGCGAAGCGGGACAACGGGTCCTCCGATGTCAAGGGGGGCGATATGAGTCTGTGCAGGTGAGGACATTACTCGCGGCGCCGGTCCGCGCGCACATCGGGGACGTCCGGTTCACCGAGGTCTTACGAAGTGTTGACGTGGGTTTACCTGCGGTGGCGTGCGGAGGACGGCGCGTAACGGCCTTGCGGTGATGTGACGGACATCGCGTGGAACAGGGCCGCCCGCTCCGCCCCGACGGGCCGTCACCCACGGGTGCCCACCGGACACACGGCATAACCCGGGTGTTCGGACGGGAGCCTCCCCCCGGTCATGTGCACGCCCCTACGATCGGCGCGCACCGACAAGACGCAAGCGGCAGGAGGGCGCTCATGGGCGGCGACCAGGCGAACGGGCAGAGGCAGACAACGGGACGGCGGGCGCTCCTCGGCGCCGCGGTGCTCGGCGCGGGCGGAGCGGTCCTCGGACTGCCCGGCGCGGCCCGGGCCGCCGGCGCCCGGACGGCCGGGCACGGGGGCCGCGGCCTGAAGAGCCTGCCGGTGCCGACGATCATCGGCCACCGGGGCACCAGCGGCTACCGCCCCGAACACACCTTCGGCTCGTACGACCTGGCCCTGGACCTGGGCGCCGACGTGGTCGAGGCGGGTGACCTGGTGCCCACCAGGGACGGCCATCTGGTGTGCCGTCACGAGCCGGAGATCGGCGGTACGACGGACGTCGCCGACCGGCCCGAGTTCGCCGGCCGCAGGACCACCAAGGTGCTCGACGGCGTCCCCACCACCGGATGGTTCACCGAGGACTTCACGCTCGCCGAGCTGAAGCGGCTGCGCGCGGTCGAGCGCATCCCCGCCAACCGGCCGCACAACACCCTCTACGACGGCCGCTGGGAGATCCCCACCTTCGAAGAGGTCCTCAAGTGGCAGGACGAGCAGACCCGCAAGCGGGGCAAGCAGGTCTGGATCTACCCGGAGACCAAGCACCCCACCTACTTCCGCAAGCTGGGCCTCGGCCTGGAGGAGCGGGTGGCGAAGCTGCTGCGCAAGTACGGCAAGGACGGCCGGAACTCCCCGGTCATCCTCCAGTCCTTCGAGCCCACCAGCATCCAGCGGCTGAACCAGCTGGTCGACAACCCGCTCGTCGTGCTGCTCTCCTCGGCCGGCAGCCGCCCGTACGACTTCGTCGAGGCGAACGACCCGCGTACGGTCGCC
Organism: Streptomyces sp. NPDC042638; assembly: GCF_040647235.1. NCBI lineage: Bacteria > Bacillati > Actinomycetota > Actinomycetes > Kitasatosporales > Streptomycetaceae > Streptomyces > Streptomyces sp. NPDC042638. The sequence goes on along the minus strand of NZ_JBEZBT010000025.1, from coordinate 18,436 downwards.
GACCTCATCACACCCAGGGGCCTGCGTGAGATCGCCGGCTACGCCCAGGGCATCGGCCCGACCCTGGACCTGGTCATCCCGAGGAAGGCGGACGGCACCCTGGCCGAGCCGACCTCCCTGGTCTCCGACGCCCACAAGGTGGGGCTGGTCCTGCACCCGTACACCATGCGCAACGAGAATCCCTTCCTGCCCGCCGAGTACCGCAAGGGCAGCGCCGCCGACGCCTACGGAGATGCCTTCGGCGCCTTCAAGACGTACTTCGCGACCGGCATCGACGGCGTCTTCACGGACAACGCCGACACCGGACTGCTCGCCCGCGCGGACTTCCTGAACGGCTGACGGCGTCAACCACCGCGCCGCCCGGCACCCCGTTCGGGGTGACTGTGCGCCGCCCCGGCAACCCGCCGCCGGGGCGGCTCGTCGTTCCGCATATGACGTACGACCTGGTAGTCACCCTGCGCCCCCTGCTCACCGCCGAAGCCTCGGCCGAGGCATATGCCTCCGGAAGCGAGCCGGGCGACCTGGAACAGGCCGTGTGGCTCCGGCTCCTGGAACGGCTCCGGACCGACGGGCCGCCACCGGACCCGCCCGGCTGGCTGCGCAAGGCGGTCCGCGCCGAGGCCCGCCGCAGCCGCCGCACCGCGCGGCTCGAACGGTCCTACGGCGGTGAACCGGCCGACGACCTCCACCCCGGGCCCGAACAGCACGCCCTGACCGCCGCGCGGTACCGCGCCCTGCGGGACGCGGTGCGCCGCCTGCCCGGACGCTGTCCCCGTCTCATGGAGGCGCTGCTCTCACCGCGGGACCTGACATACCGGGAAATCGCGGGGGAGTTGGGTATCTCACAGGGCAGTCTCGGCCCGGAACGCTCCCGATGTCTGGGATGTCTGCGTCGATTGCTCACACCGGAGGTTGCACCGCGCGAAGCACGGGGATAGGAGTGGGGACGACAGGTGATCAGGTGAGCGGGAGGCGTGCGCACATGGGCATGAGCGTGACCATCTCGGTGGCGACCGACCAGGACGCGGAGCAGATCTTCAGGCTCCAGTACCTGTGCTTCCAGGGGGAGGCGGCGCTGTACGGCAACTACCGCATCGACCCGCTCGTGCAGAGCCTGGAGTCCGTCCGTCAGGAAGTGGCCTCCGACTGCGTCTTCGTCGCCCGGCTCGGGGACGAGGTGGTCGGCTCGGTGCGCGGAAAGGTCACCGAGGACGGCGCGGCGGCCATCGGCAGGCTCTGCGTCCACCCGCGCCTGCAGGGTCACGGCATCGGCGCGCGGCTGCTGCGCGCGGCCGAAGCGGCCTTGGCCGAGGAGCGCGGTGCCACTCTGTTCCGTCTCCTCACCGGCCACCGCAGCGAGGGCAACCTCCGCCTGTACCGCCGCTCCGGCTACGAGACGGTCGGCCGTTCCAAGGGCGCGGACGGAGTGGAACTGATCATCCTGGAGAAGCCGGCCGGCGCCTTCGTGGCCACGGCCTGAGGGGCGCGCGAGGAACGCCCCGGGCCGGGGCGAGGGGAGCCACGGCGGCCCGGCGGCCGCCGGTGTTCCTCAGGCGCCCCTGCCGTCGCGCGCCCTGCGCAGCCAGTAGAGCGCGGACAGGGGCAGCAGCACGGGAATGAAGAGGTAGCCCATGCCGTAGTCCGACCACACGGTCGAGTCGGGGAAGGCCGACGGCTCGACCAGGGTCCACGTCCCGACGATCAGCACGCCCGTCAGTTCGACGGCGCAGCACACCAGTGCCGCTCGCCGGGCCGACTCTCCGCCCCGGACGAGTGCGTACGTGATGAACCCGTACACCACGCCGGCGACGGCCGACAAGGAGTAGGCGAGCGGCGCCCGCTGGAAGTCCGTGGCGATCTGGTAGGCGGAACGCGACACCGCCCCGACCACCATCACGCCGTAGAGCCAGACGAGCAGGACGCCCGGCCCGCTGATCAGCCGGGCCGGCTTCTCCTCCACCGCCGTCACCTCAGCCTCCCCAGATGTCGTAGAGCCGTACTTCCAGGACGGCCAGCACCACGCCGCCCGCCGCGGCCGTCACCGAGCCCCAGCGGGTCCGCTCGGCCAGCGACATCATGCCCGCCGCCGGAACGCACGCGAACGCGCCCAGCAGATACGCCACGAAGATCGTCGTACCCTGCTCCGGCTTCTCGCCCCGCGCCAGCAGCACGACCCCGATCACCAGCTGGACCACGGCCAGCAGCGACACCACGGCCATGCCGATGAAGTGCCAGTCCTTCGTCGGCTGGTCACGATAGGCCGCCCAGCCGCACCAGGCGGCGAGCAGCAGCGCGGCGACACCGGTCACCAGCGTCAGGGCATTGAGCATGCCGTGACCTTATTACGGCCGAAACGGGCGGGAGCCGCCGCCCCCGCCGTACCCCGTAGGGTCTAGACCATGACGATCCACGCACACGCCCTCCTCTTCGACAACGACGGCACCCTCGTCTCCTCCCTCGACTCCGTCGAGCTCTGCTGGACCCGCTGGGCCGGGGAGTACGGGATCACCGCCGAGGAGTTCGGACGCGTGGAACTGCACGGACGCACGGCCGTCGAGATCGTCGGCGACCTGCTGCCCGCCCGCCTGGTACCGGAGGCCGTCGCCCGGGTCGAGCAGCTGGAGGTCGAGGACGTGCCGAACGGCGGCGTGCGTCTGCTGCCCGGGACCCGTGAGTTCCTGGACCTCCTGCCGGCCGACCGCTGGGCCGTGGTCACCTCCGCCACCCGGCGCCTGGCCGAGGCGCGCCTGGGTGCCGTCGGCATCACCCCGAAGGCCCTGGTCACGGCCGACGACGTCACCCGGGGTAAGCCCGACCCCGAGCCCTATCTGCTCGCCGCCCGGCAGCTCGGCGTCGACCCCGCCCGCTGCGTCGTCTTCGAGGACGCCCCCGCCGGACTGCGGGCGGGCCGCGCGGCCGGCATGACCACCGTGGCGTTGGCCACAACCCACCAGGCGGCCGACCTGGACGCCGACCTGGTGGTGAGGGACCTGTCGGCCCTGTCCGCACTGGTCACCGGCGCGGCAGTGGAGATAGGCGTGCGCGGCTGAACCCCCGGTCACCGCTGTCCGCCGCTGTCCACGATGCGGACAGCGGCGGCCGGTCAGCACCGTCGGTCTGGTTTACTGATCGCATGACCACGACGAGCAGCCGCACCCTTGCGACCGAGGCGACCCACACGCCCGGTGCTCGTTGTATGTGTCCGTGTCGAATGTGCGCCTTCTAGAGGGCCCCCGCACCAACTGAGCCTCGCGCCCCGAAGCGAGAGCCGCGGCCCGCCCGGCGTCCGACCCCGGCCGTACGCGACCGAAGGCCGCCGCGCACACGACGTTCTCCCCGGTACCACCGCCACCCGAGAACCGTGCCGCGTCCCTGAACGAACGCACGAAACGCACCGTGCCCGGGCACACCCACGCCCGCGCACTCGACAGTGACGGAAACCCACGTGATCACCACCTCGGGCCTGACCAAGGTCTACCGCTCCCGCGGCCGTGAGGTCACCGCCCTCGACGGCGTCGATCTGCACGTCCGCGAAGGCGAGGTCTACGGCGTCATCGGCCAGTCCGGTGCCGGCAAGTCCTCCCTGATCCGCTGCGTCAACCTGCTGGAGCGCCCCACCGCCGGCACCGTGACCGTCGCCGGGCAGGACCTCACCGCCCTGGCCGGCCGGTCCCCGCGCGCCGGGCGGGAACTGCGCCGGGCCCGCAGCCGGATCGGCATGGTCTTCCAGCACTTCAACCTGCTGTCCACGCGGACCGTCCAGGACAATGTCGAGCTGCCGCTGGAGATCCTCGGCAAGTCCGGCAAGGCGCGCTCCCGCAAGGCGCTGGAACTGCTGGACCTCGTCGGCCTCGCCGACAAGGCCGGGGCATACCCCGCCCAGCTCTCCGGCGGTCAGAAGCAGCGCGTCGGCATCGCCCGCGCCCTCGCCGGCGACCCCAAGGTGCTGCTCTCCGACGAGGCCACCAGCGCCCTCGACCCGGAGACCACCCGCTCCATCCTCCAGCTGCTGCGCGACCTGAACCGGCAGCTGGGCCTGACCGTCCTGCTCATCACCCACGAGATGGACGTCGTGAAGTCGGTCTGCGACTCCGCCGCCCTCATGGAGCGGGGCCGGATCGTGGAGTCCGGCACGGTCAGCGAGCTGCTGGCCACCCCGGGCTCGGAGCTGGCCGCCGCGCTGTTCCCGGTGGGCGGCGAGGCCACCGGCGCCGACCGGACCGTCCTCGACGTCACCTTCCACGGCGAGGCCGCCACCCAGCCGGTCATCTCCCAGCTCGCGCGCACCTACAACATCGACATCTCGATCCTCGGCGCCGCCATCGACACCGTCGGCGGACTCCAGGTCGGCCGGATGCGCATCGAACTGCCCGGCCGGTACGAGGACAACGTGGTGCCGGTCGGATTCCTGCGCGAGCAGGGCCTGCAGATCGACGTACTGGGCCAGGAGGCCCCGCTGGTGAAGGAAGGTGCCAAGTGACCTGGTCGGAGATGCAGCCACTGCTGTCGCAGGCGTGTTCCGAGACGTTCACCATGGTGCTCTGGTCCACCCTGATCGCCGTTGTCGCCGGCCTTCCGCTCGGCATCCTCCTCGTCCTCACGGACCGCGGCGGCCTGCTCCAGAACGTCGTCGCCAACAAGGTGATCGGCCAGGTCGTGAACATCGGCCGGTCCATGCCGTTCATCATCCTGATGGTCGCGCTGATGACCTTCACCCGCTGGGTCACCGGGACGACGATCGGAACCACCGCGGCGATCGTGCCGCTCGCCATCGGCGGCATCCCCTTCTTCGCCCGCCTGGTCGAGACGGCCGTCCGGGAAGTCGACCACGGGCTCGTCGAGGCCGTGCAGTCCATGGGCGGCAACACCTGGACGATCGTCCGCAAGGTCCTCGTCCCCGAGGCCCTGCCCTCGCTGATCGCCAGCACCACCACCACGATCATCGCCCTCATCGGCTACTCCGCCATGGCCGGCACGGTCGGCGGCGGCGGCCTCGGCGACCTCGCCGTCCGCTACGGCTACCAGCGCTTCGAGACCCAGCTGATGTGGATCACGGTGGCGATCCTCGCCGTCGTCATCTCCCTCATCCAGTTCGCCGGCGACTTCGCCGCCCGCGCCCTGCACGGCCGCGGCGCACGCTCCGGCCCCGCACCCAAGCTCCGCCTGCTCAAGGCCGGGGAACCCGCGGCGGCCGACATCAGCAAGGTCGCGTAAGCACCCCAAGACACCCCGTCCACCCGTACACGGGGTCGCACCACCCTTAAGGAAAGGCACTTTTCGTGCGTAACACCGCCAAGCTCACCACCGCCGTCCTCGCCGCCGGAGCCCTCACCCTCGGGCTGACCGCCTGCGGCTCCGGCAAGGACTCCGCCTCCTCCGACACCAGCGGCCCGCTCGTCGTCGCCGCCAGCCCGACCCCGCACGCCGAGATCCTCAACTTCGTCAAGGACAAGCTGGCGAAGAAGGCGGGCCTCGACCTGGAGGTCAAGGAGTTCACCGACTACATCACGCCGAACACGGCGACCGAAGACGGCTCGGTCGGTGCCAACTACTTCCAGAACCAGCCGTACCTCGACGACTTCAACGCCAAGCGCGGCACCCACATCGTGCCCGTCGTCACGGTGCACCTGGAACCGCTCGGCCTGTACTCCCACAAGGTCAAGAAGGCCGACGCCCTCAAGAGCGGTGCGACCGTCGCCGTCCCCAACGACGCCGTCAACGAGGCCCGCGCCCTGAAGCTGCTCGCCGCCAACGGGCTGATCACCCTCAAGGACGGCGCCGGCAACGAGGCCACCCCGCGGGACATCACCAAGAACCCCAGGGACCTCAAGTTCAAGGAGGTCGAGGCGGCCCAGACCCCGCGCTCCCTGGACGACGTGGACGCGGCCGTGGTCAACGGCAACTACGCCATCTCCGCGGGCCTGAAGCCGGCCAAGGACGCCCTGGTCCTGGAGTCCCCGAAGAACAACCCCTACGGCAACTTCCTCGCCGTGAAGAAGGGCGACGAGAACGACCCGCGGGTCAAGAAGCTCGCCAAGCTCCTCACCTCGCCCGAGGTCAAGAAGTTCATCGAGGACAAGTACCAGGGATCCGTCATCCCCTCCTTCTGATCCGCACGCACCGCCGTCACGGCCCGCGCCCTGCCGGTGCCCGGCGGCACGTATACGGCGTTTCGCGACGCACGGGGTCCACACCATCACCGGCTGTGGACCCCGTTGTGCGGTCCGGTGGTTTCATGCTGCATGCTGGGCAGTTCAGCAGGCCTGACGGCCCTGACGGTCTTTCGAGCACTTTCCGAAGGTTACGGAGCGGCGCATGACGAGCACCTTCCCCAACATCTCCATCAGCACGGAGCGGTTGGTGCTGCGTCCCCTCGACGAGGACGACGTGCCCGCCCTGGCCGACATGATGAACGACGAACAGGTCGTCGCCTGGACCACCGTGGCCCACCCCTACACAGAGGCCGACGCCCGCCACTGGATCACCCGGCTCGCCCCGGACGAACGCACCGGGGGCCGCGGCATCGTCCTCGCCGTCACCGAGTTCCTCACCCAGCGGCTCGTCGGCGTCGTGCATCTGAGGAACACGGACTGGCGTGTCCGCTCCAGCGAGCTCGCCTACGTCATCGCCCCCTGGGCCCGCGGCGAGGGCTACGCCTCCGAAGCGGCCCTGGCCATCGCCCAGTGGCTCTTCCACGACCAGAAGTTCGAGCGGCTCGAACTGCGCACCGCCGCCGACAACACCGCCTCCCAGCAGGTGGCGCAGAAGATCGGCTGCATCAGTGAGGGCGTGCTGCGCAACGCCTGGATAGCGCGCGCCAGGACCGATGACGAGTCCTGGACCGAGGTGCGCACGGACGTCATCGTCTGGAGCCTGCTGCCGGAGGACCTGGCCGGAGTCAGCGAGCAACTGGCGGACACGGACGGTTTCACCTCGTACTCGGACTGGAACTGAGCCCGCGGGCGAGAAGCCCCCAGCCTCACCGGGTACCCTCACGGTGCCCGCCTCGGGCTTTCCCCCCGAAGACCTGAGCAGAACCCCTGGAGACTGACGACGATGGCCGACCGGGTCACGGTGATCGGCTGGGACGGCTCGCCGCTGACCGACGCGGCACGGGCCGCTCTCGGCGCCGCCACCCTCGTGGCCGGTGCCGCCCACCATCTGGCGCTGCCCGAGGTGCCGCCCACCGCCGAACGCATCCGCCTCGGCAGTGTGGCCCTGGCCGCCCGCCGCATCGCCGCCCACCGCGGCACCGCCGTCGTGTTCGCCGACGGTGACCCCGGCTTCTTCGGCGTCGTACGGACCCTGCGGGCCCCCGAGTTCGGTCTGGAGGTCGAGGTCGTCCCCGCCGTCTCCGCCGTCGCCGCCGCCTTCGCCCGCGCCGGGATGCCCTGGGACGACGCCCAGGTCGTCGTCGCCCACCCGCGCACCCTGCGCCGGGCCGTGAACGTCTGCCGCGCCCACACCAAGGTCGCCGTCCTCACCTCGCCGGGCGCCGGCCCCGCCGAACTCGGCCTCCTCCTGGAAGGCGTCCACCGCACCTTCGTCATCTGCGAGGAACTGGGCACCGAACACGAACAGGTCGCCGTCGTCACCTCCGACAAGGCCGCCGACCACACCTGGCGCGACCCCAACGTGGTGATCGTCATCGGCGGGCCGGCCGGCGCGGCCGAGGGCGGCGGCTGGATCGCCGGACGCGACCCGGCCGGACCGCGCGGCTGGGTGCAGCCCGACGAGACCTACGAGGCCGGGCCGGGCGGCGGGCTCGGCGAGGGCGAGACGGAACTGCTGCGCGCCGCCCAACTCGCCCGTCTCGGCCCCCGGGTCGGCGACCTCGTGTGGGACATCGGCTGCGGCTCGGGCGCGTTCGCCGCCGAGTCCGCGCTCGCGGGCGCGGCCGTCATCGCCGTCGACCACGACCCGGCCGCCTGCGCCCGCGCCGAGGGGGCCGCGCGCCGCTCCGGCGTCCAGCTCCAGGTCGTCCACGGCAGTGCCCCGCACGTCCTCGAATACCTGCCGGAGCCGGACGTCGTACGGGTCGGCGGCGGGGGAGCGGCCGTCGTCTCCGCGGTCGCCGACCGGCGCCCGCAGCGCATCGTCACCCACGCCGCGACCCGGGACGCGGCCGAACGCGTCGGCCGCGACCTGACCGAGCACGGCTACCGGGTCGAGTGCGCCCTGCTCCAATCCGTCGAACTCGACACCAGGGCCTGGACCGAGACCGAGCGGAACGTAGCGTTCCTGCTCAGCGGGGTACTGCCCGATCGCGCCCCGTGATCCGGTTGTCGTACCGCGCGCGGTAGGCTGGCCGATCGTTGTACCGCACCGGTGGCCCGAACTTCGTTCGCCAATGTCCGGAACGCACGCCCGTTTTGGGGTGGGTGTGGTACGGCGGAACCTGAGGACGCGCAACGTGGCGCAGTCCACAGCGGGCTGTCGCGGATCACGCTGTCGCGACGGCGCAACGGCCGGGACAATGCCACTGAATGGCTTTGTCGCCTTTTCCGGCGGGTCGTTCGTGCCGCTGGGCACGGACGCTCGTTCTTCACTGCGGGGCGGTCGGTGCGCCGTTCCGGGTGAGCTGGTCGTAGGAGCACTAACCGATGGGCGAGGGGTACGCATGACCGACACCGGCCAGGTCCCGGGCGAGGGGCTGCCGGAGAGCGCAGGCATGGTGGAGCAGCCGGGCGCCTCCGCGCACGGCGCGTACACCTACCTCTCCGAGGCGCCCGCCGAGGACGAAGACCTGCTGCTGCCGGGTGCCCAGGGAGCGTGGGGCAACGAGGTGCCGCCACCCGCTCCGGAACCGGTGGTGGAAGCCGTGCACGAGCCCGGCCCGCACGAGACGGCCGGCCGCGACAGCGGCTCGGTCGACCTCAGCGGCGTCCGCCTGCCCGACACCGGTCCGGCATCGGTACCGCCGTCCCCCATCCTCTCCGCGCCGCACGACCCGGCGGCCGCCCCCCAGCCGCCCCGTCGCCCGCTGCACCTCGGCCCGCCGATCCCCGACGCCTCCGCGAGCCCGGTCCGCTCCCTCGCCGACCGCGGCCCCGCCGGAGCGCCGGTGCGCCAGCCCGGACCGCCGGTCACCGGCCCCGAGTACCTCGACGTCCAGCCGCTGGGCGAGATGACACCGCAGAGCGCGGCCCCCTGGGGCGCGGCGCCGGCCGCCGAAACGGTTGGTCCGTCCCTGAACACCGAGTCGGCCGACGCCGCCCAGGCCGCCATGGCCCGCCTCGCGCACCAGGCGGCGGCCCCGGGCGCGGCAGGCGACACCGGCCAGGTGCACGTCGTGCACGGCCACGACGGGATGCAGCCGGTACACGGCCACGACGGGGTGTACTCCCCGTCGCCGGATCAGGGCGCCGAGGGCGTTCCGGCCCCGGCGGCACAGGACGGCGCCGCCGGCGAGGGCGCGCCGGTTCCGCCGGGCGAAGGCGCCGAGGGCGCGTGGGTCGCCGACGACGCGCAGGCTTCCGTGGCCGCCGGTGACGGCGGTGCCATGGCCGTACCCGCCGCCGAGGATGCCCTGGCCGTCGTACCCGAGGGCGGGGAGCCCGGGCGGGCGCCCGCCGAGGCCGCCGGAGGCGCCGAGGTGCCGGCCGGAGCCCAGGACGCGACACTCGCCGACGGAACCGTCGCCGCCGCCGGCCGGGGATCCGAGGCCGACGCCGCCCAGGGCGTGGCGGAGGCGGTGGCACAGGCCGTACCGGACGCCTCGGCGCCGGCCCAGGCCGTACCCGCCCGGACGCCGGACGACGCGCAGGCGGAGCCGGCCGAGGCGACCGCGCGGAGCGCGGAGACCGCCGGTCCCGTGGAATCGGCCGAGGCCGCCCCGGTGGCGGCGGAGCCGGTCGTGGCGCAGGCGGCGGTCGCCGAGACGGGCCGGCCGACCGCTCCCGGCGACCCCGTCCAAGGCGTGCAGGCCGCGCAAGGCGCGCAGCCGGACGCGGTCGCGTCGGCCGTCGACGTCCCGCAGGCCGCCGACGCCGGGCAGGTCGCCGACGCCGGGCAGACGGGCGACGCCGCGCACCTCGCCGCCCCCGCGCAGGTCGCCGACTCCGCGCAGGCGCAGGTTCCCGTCGAGGCCACGGACCCCACGGCCGCCCAGGCCGCGGTCGCGTCCGCCGCCCCGGCTTCCGCCGAGGGTGCGGTCCAGCCCGTCGACCCGTCCGCGGTCCAGGGTGTGGTCCAGCCCACTGACCCGTCCGCGGTCCAGGGTGTGGTCCAGCCCACTGACCCGTCCGCGGTCCAGGGTGTGGCCCAGGCCGTCGACGCGGCCCCCGCCGTGGGTGCGGTCCAGGCTGTTGACACGTCCGCCGCCCAGGCCGCGGTCGCGCCCGGCGATCCGGCTTCCGCCCAGGACGCGGCCCGGGCGACCGACCCGGCCGCCGTCCAGGGCGTACCGCAGCCTGTCGACCCGGCCCCCGCCGTGGGTGCGGTCCAGTTTGTCGACCCGGCTGCCGTCCAGGGCGTGCCCCAGCCTGTAGACGTGGCCCCCGCCGTAGACGCGGCCCCCGCCGTAGACGCGGCCCCCGCCGTAGACGCGGCCCCCGCCGTGGGCGCGGTCCAGCCTGTTGGCCAGGCTGCCGTCCAGGGTGTGCCGCAGGCCGTCGACCCGGCAGCCGTCCAGGATGCCGCCGCTTCCGCGACCGCCGGTCCGGTCCCCGCCGAGGTGCCGCCCGCTGCCGTCGCCGAGGCTGGTGCCCTGCAGGCCACCGCCGGGACCGCCGACGCCGGCGTTCCGGTTCAGCCGGGTGTGGACCCCTCCGGCGCGGGCGATGTCGTACCGGCCGCCCAGCCCGCCGCCCCGCAGGACCCCGCCGCCGCGCAGGCCCAGCAGCCCGGCGCCCCCGCGCCGGAGGCGCCTCAGCTCCAGTCCCAGCCGCAGCCCCACCCCCAGCCCCTGACCCCCGACGCCGTCCCCGCGCCGCCCGCCGCTGAAAGCCCCGAGGCGTTGGAGGCGTCCGAGCCGGCCGTGCTCCGGGCGCCGGGACCGCAGCCCGCGGAGAACGCACCCGACGACGCCGGTGTCCCGGCCGTGCCCGCCGCGGCCCAGACGCAGCCGCAGGCGGCGGACGACGGTGACCCGGGCGCGGCCGGCCAGGCCGACGGCCCGCAGCTCCAGCCGCAGGTGCCGGACGCCGCCGCGGCGGGCCCCGCGGTGGCCCCGCAGCACCCGCAGGCCCACCACGCTGAGCAGTTCCTGCCCTCCGGCCTGCCGGGAGAGCCGCACCCGGAGCAGCCGCTCGGGCAGTTCGTGCCGGTGGAGGGACAGGTGCCCACCAGCCCGCACCTGGCGCCCACCCCGCCACAGCCACTCGTCCTGCCCCTGGAGGGCCCCGGCCCGGACACCCAGGTCCCGCAGGGCCCGCAGGTTCCGCAGGTTCCGCAGGGCCCGCAGGAGCAGCCGGAGCCGGTGGCCACCGTGCCCGCGCCGCGCGAGGGCGAGCCGGCCGGAGTACCGGCCGCACCGGACGCCGAGCACATCCCCGGCGTCGTACAGCACGCGGAGGACCTGCGCACCAGGGTCGCCGACCAGGAAGAGAGCACGGCCGCGATGGCGGAAGCACGACAGTCCGCCGGCCCAGCCGCGCCCGGATACGCCGACGCGGAGCGCGAGGCCGTCCTGAGGGTGATGCGCGAACGCCGTGACATCCGCAACGGCTTCCGCAGCGACCCCATCCCGCACGAGGTGCTGCTCAGGGTCCTGGAGGCGGCGCACACCGCGCCGTCCGTGGGCCACTCGCAGCCCTGGGACTTCGTCGTCATCCGGTCCGCCGAGACCCGGCGGACGATGCACGAACTGTCGATGCGGCAGCGCGAGGCGTACGCCAAGTCGCTGCCGAAGGGCCGGGCGAAGCAGTTCAAGGAACTGAAGATCGAGGCCATCCTCGACACCCCGGTCAACATCGTCGTCACCGCCGACCCCACCCGCGGCGGCCGGCACACGCTCGGCCGTCACACCCAGCCGCAGATGGCGCCCTACTCCTCGGCGCTCGCGGTGGAGAACCTCTGGCTCGCCGCCCGCGCCGAAGGACTCGGCGTCGGCTGGGTCAGCTTCTTCGACGAGCGGGAGATGGTCCGCGCGCTCGGCCTGCCCGAGCACCTGGAAGTCGTCGCCTACCTGTGTGTCGGGTACGTCGACGAGTTCCCGGACGAGCCGGAGCTGATGCAGGCCGGCTGGTCCAAGCGACGCCCCCTGTCCTGGGTGGTGCACGAGGAGACGTACGGCCGCCGCGCCCTGCCCGGAGAGGAACCCCACGACCTGCTCGCCGAGACCGTCGCACAGATCCGCCCGCTCGACGCCAAGGCGCTCGGCGAGGCATGGGAGCGCCAGAAGCGCATGACCAAGCCGGCCGGCGCGCTCGGCATGCTGGAGATCATCTCCGCACAGCTGTCCGGGCTGTCCCGGCAGTGCCCGCCGCCGATCCCGGAACCCGCCGCCGTCGCGATCTTCGCCGGCGACCACGGTGTGCACGCCCAGGGCGTCACCCCCTGGCCGCAGGAGGTGACGGCCCAGATGGTGGCCAACTTCCTCGGTGGGGGAGCCGTCTGCAACGCCTTCGCCGCCCAGGTCGGCGCCGAGGTGTGCGTCGTGGACGTGGGCGTGGTCGCCGACCTGCCGGCCACCCCGGGCCTGCTGCCGCGCAAGATCCGCGGTGGCACGTCCGACATGACCACCGGGCCCGCCATGACCCGCGAGGAGGCCAAGGCGGCCATCGAGGTGGGCATCGAGACCGCCCGCGACCTGGTGGCGGCCGGTAACAAGGCGCTGCTCACCGGTGAGATGGGCATCGCCAACACCACCGCCTCCGCCGCGCTGATCTCCGTCTTCACCGGCGCCGACCCGGCCGAGGTGACCGGCCGCGGCACCGGCATCAACGACGAGACCTTGGCCCGCAAGACCGAGGTGGTCCGCCGCGCCCTCGAACTCCACCAGCCGGACCCGGCCGACCCGATCGGCGTCCTCGCCGCGATCGGCGGCTTCGAGCACGCGGCCATGGTCGGCCTGCTGCTCGGCGGCGCCTCGCTGCGTACGCCGGTGATCCTGGACGGGGTCAGCGCCGGTGCCGCGGCCCTCGTCGCCCGGGCCATCGCCCCCGAGGTGCTCGCGGCTTGCATCGCCGGTCACCGCAGCGCCGAGCCCGGCCATGTGGCGGCCCTCAACAAGCTCGGGCTGCGCCCGCTGGTCGACCTCGACCTGCGTCTCGGCGAGGGCACCGGCGCGCTGCTCGCGCTGCCGCTGGTGCAGAGCACCGCGCGCGCCATGCACGAGGTGGCGACGTTCGACTCGGCCGGGGTCACCGAGAAGTAGCCGCAGCGGGGGCGGGAAGGTCCGGTGCCCGACTGCCGGACCTCCCGTGCCCCCTGCCGCGTCCACGGCATAAAATCCGCACGTCAGGGCCGCTCCGAAGGTGCAGCGCGCCCAGCTCACAGCTGCACGAGGAGCCGTACCTCATGGCCGAACACCCCGCCTACCCCGTAGGTCTTCGCCTCTCCGGCCGCCGCGTGGTCGTCGTCGGCGGCGGTCAGGTGGCCCAGCGGCGTCTGCCCGCGCTCATCGCCGCGGGTGCGGACATCGTGCTGGTCTCCCCCGAGGCGACCCCCTCCGTCGAGGCCATGGCGGACGCGGGCGAGATCACCTGGGTCCGGCGCGGATACGAGGACGGTGACCTCACCGGCGCCTGGTACGCCCTCGTCGCCACCAGCGACCCCGAGGCGAACACCCGGGCCTCCGCGGAGGCGGAGCGGCACCGCGTCTGGTGCGTCCGCTCCGACGACGCCGACCAGGCCACGGCATGGACCCCGGCGACCGGCCACAGCGAGGGCGTCACCGTAGCCGTACTCTCCCGGGACCCGCGTGGCCGCGACCCGCGCCACACCGCCGCCATCCGGGACGCGGTGGTGGCGGGCCTGCGCGACGGCACCCTCGTCGTCCCGCACCACCGCCCCCGCACACCCGGGGTGGCCCTGGTCGGCGGCGGCCCCGGCGACCCCGACCTGATCACGGTCCGCGGCCGGCGCCTCCTCGCCGAGGCGGACGTCGTCATCGCCGACCGGCTGGGCCCGCGCGATCTGCTCGCCGAGCTGCCCTCGCACGTCGAGGTGATCGACGCGGCGAAGATCCCCTACGGCCGGTTCATGGCCCAGGAGGCCATCAACGACGCGCTCATCGAGCACGCCAAGCAGGGCAAGGCGGTCGTCCGGCTCAAGGGCGGCGACCCGTTCGTCTTCGGCCGGGGCATGGAGGAGGTCCAGGCGCTCGCCGAGGCGGGCATCGCGTGCACGGTGGTCCCCGGCATCTCCAGCTCGATCTCGGTGCCCGGCGCGGCCGGCATCCCGGTCACACACCGGGGGGTCGCCCATGAGTTCACCGTGGTCAGCGGGCATGTGGCGCCCGACGACGAGCGGTCCCTGGTCGACTGGCCCGCGCTGGCCAGGCTCACCGGCACCCTGGTGATCCTGATGGGCGTCGACAAGATCGGCAAGATCGCCGAGGCGCTCGTCGCACACGGCAGGTCGCCGCAGACGCCGGTGGCCCTGGTCCAGGAGGGGACGACGGCCGCCCAGCGCCGTGTGGACGCCACCCTGGCGACGGTCGCCGAGACCGTACGGGCCGAGGACGTGAGGCCGCCGGCGGTCATCGTCGTCGGCGAGGTCGTACGGGTCGGCCCCGAGCCGGCCGCTTGATCACCAGTAACCCGGGGTAACGCACCCCTTCCGAGCCGTTGGCACCACACCCAGGACAAGGCAGTATCACCCTGTGGCCGATCTCATCACCGTCGAGGACCCCGACGACCCGCGCCTGGCCGACTACACAGGCCTGACCGACGTCGAGCTGCGACGCAAGCGGGAGCCCGCCGAGGGCCTGTTCATCGCCGAGGGCGAGAAGGTCATCCGCAGAGCCAAGGAAGCCGGCTACGAGATGCGGTCGATGCTGCTGTCGGCCAAGTGGATCGACGTCATGCGCGACGTCATCGACGAACTCCCGGCACCGGTGTACGCCGTCACCCCCGAACTCGCCGAACGGGTCACCGGCTACCACGTGCACCGCGGTGCTCTCGCGTCCATGCAGCGCAAGCCGCTGCCGACGGCCGGCGAACTGCTGCGCTCCGCCCGCCGCGTGGTGGTCATGGAGTCGGTGAACGACCACACCAACATCGGCGCGATCTTCCGCTCCGCCGCGGCCCTCGGCATGGACGCGGTGCTGCTGTCGCCCGACTGCGCCGACCCGCTGTACCGGCGGAGCGTCAAGGTCTCCATGGGGGCGGTGTTCTCGGTGCCGTACGCCCGTCTGGAGACCTGGCCGCGGGACCTGGACTCGGTGCGCGAGGCGGGCTTCACCCTGCTCGCGCTGACTCCTGACGAGAAGGCCAGCAGCCTGGACGAGGCCGCCCCGCACCGGATGGAGCGGGTGGCGCTCATGCTCGGCGCGGAGGGCGGCGGGCTGTCCACGCAGGCCCTGGTCGCCGCCGACGAGTGGGTCCGCATCCCGATGTCCCACGGCGTCGACTCGCTCAACGTGGGGGCGGCGGCCGCGGTCGCGTTCTACGCGGTGGCCACGGGCCGACCGGCAACCTGACCGACCGGAAACCGGAGCGGGCGGAAGCCTGAGCGGGCCGACCGGCAACCTGACCGACCGGACCCCTGACCGGCCGGAAGCCTGAGCGGGCGGACCCCTGACCGGCCGGAAACCTGAGCGGGCGGGAGCGCGGCACCTTCCGCGCTTCCCGGTCTCCGGGTCGGGTCCGTCGCTCAGTTACCGGCGTCGTTGCTCAGCACCGACGGACGCGGGTCCGACGGGAGCCCGCCGTCGCCCGGCGGCGGATAGCCCGGCCGCGTGTGCAGGTGCTGCTGGACGCCGCGGTCGTCGCCGAGTCCGCGCGCCGGCCCCTGGCAGCCCTGGGCCACCGCGATGCCGAGCGCCACCAGCAGCGTCACCACCACGAAAACGAACAGGCGCTGCCGCAGCAGCCGCGGATTGGCCGGCCGCCGCCCGAACCCCGTGGGGCGCTGCCCCGGTCGCCCGGAACCGCCGCGCGGAGCGGGCCGGCCGCCGCTGGAGCGGGCGCCGCCGCCCCGCGGGGCCGGAGTGGGCCGTGCCGTACCCGGCCGGGAGGAGGCGGCACCGTTGCCCCGTGCGCCGCTGCCGCCACGCGGGGAGAGCCCGCCACGGGACGGCATGTCGCCGCGCGCCGGGACCCCGCCCCTGGACGGCACGCCGCCCCGGGCCGGCGTGCCCCCGCGCGGCAGCGGCGTACCGGGGGCGGTACGCCGCTGGGTGCGCTGCTGTTCGGGGTAGGTGTCGACGAGCCGGCCGGTGGGCCGGTCCGCCTCGGCGGCACGTGGCGCGGGCGGCCGTACGCCGTCCAGCCCCTGCGCCTCCCGGGCCGCGATCTCCTTGAGCCGCAGCGACAGCTGAAGGGTGCTGGGCCGCTCGTCGGGGTCCTTCGCCAGACAGGCCCGGATCAGCGGGGCGAGCGCGTCCGGTACGCCGGACAGCTGCGGCTCCTCGTGCACCACCCGGTACAGCATCACCTCGGAACTGCCGTGCCCGAAGGGCGAGTCACCGGTCGAGGCGTACGCCAGGGTCGCGCCCAGCGAGAAGACGTCGGTGGCCGGGGTGACCGCTGCCCCGCGCACCTGCTCCGGAGCGAGGAAACCGGGGGAACCGACCGCGGTGCCCACGTGTGTGAGGGTGGACGCGCCGGTGGCCCAGGCGATACCGAAGTCGATGATCCGCGGCCCCTTGGGGGACAGCAGGATGTTGGAGGGCTTCAGGTCCCGGTGGACGACACCGGCCTCGTGCACGGCGACCAGCCCCTCGGACAGGGCCGCGCCGACCGCCGCCGTGTCCGCCGCGCCGAGAGCACCCTGGTCGGCGACCTTGTCGTGCAGGGAGGGGCCGGGCACGTACTGGGTGGCGAACCAGGGCCGCTCGGCCTCCAGGTCGGCCGCGACCAGCCGGGCCGTGCACCCGCCCCGGATCCGCCGGGCCGCGGACACCTCGCGCGCGAACCGCGACCGGAACTCCTGGTCCTCCGCCAGGTCCGGCCGGATCACCTTCAGCGCGACCCGCTGCCCCTTCTTGTCGGAGCCGAGGTAGACCACGCCCATCCCGCCCGCGCCGAGCCGTCGGTGAAGCCTGAACGAGCCGACGACGCGCGGGTCCTCGCGCCTCAGGCGCATCATCGCCATGTTCATCCCCGCTGCCCGGTCCCTGTGACGAGGCACAGCTTACGTTTCCACGGCCGCCTGCGCGCAGAGGCCGCGCCCTCTCGGCCGGACGGATTGTGTGGGCCGTCCGGGGGAGGTGAAACGCGGTCAGGAAGCCCTGCCGTACGGCTACTTCAGGCCGACAGGGGCGTCAACCAGCCATCATGGCAAGGGGGTTGGGCCGGGATGAGGGCGCGGCGCGCGGGGGCGTACGTCCGTTGCCCGGCGGTCGCCGTCGGCCCGCGGGCCCGGTCGTGCCAGGGAGCGCGTGCCACCCGCGGGCCCCCCGCCGGACCCGCCCGGAGTGATCGAAGTCACTCCGTCCGGCCCGCGGGACACGCCGGACATGCCCGCGGGACACGCCGGACAAGGGCGGACAGAGCGGGCGCCCCCTCAGGGAAGACCCCGAGAGGCGGGCCCGCGTCTCCACCCAGGGGAGTAGTCCGCAGGTCATGGCTCATCCTCGCGGAGGCCCGGCAATCGGTACGAGGGCATGACGCCCCTGGTGGCCCGCGCGCCTAGATTTGAGGGCAAGCGGCGGGTGACAGCACTCGTCCCCCGAGGTCAGACACCCGCCGCTTGCCCATGACAACCGAATCGGTCAGGAGAGGGACCATGGCCCGGACGGCATCGCGACGCACCGCGTTCGCCACCCGCCGGACAGGCCGTCGCCACCCCTTGGTGGCGACGCTCATGGCCCTTCCCCTGGCGGCCCTGCTCCTGCTCGTCTTCGACGGCTGGGAGACGGTGGCCACACAGGCGTCGTCCGTGGGTGCGATGCTGGGGCGCTGAGCGGCGACCCCAGGCCCGGAAGAGCGGTCCGGGCGGGGACATCGGTCCATGAAACCCCGTGGGGACGGGGGTGCGGCGGACGGCAACAATGCCGGCGCAGCTGGGGAGCTGCGCCGGCATTAGCCGTTCCGGCGCGTCTGTCGAGAGCAGTGCCCGCATCGGGTCGGCCGTTCCGGTACGTGCGTCGAGAGCAGTGTCCCTACCAGGCGTCAGTCGTTGCGGCACGTGCGCCGGGAGCGGCACCGGGAGCCCCCGGCCGTCGTGGCCGAGGGGGCAGCCGTGCGTCCGTGCGTCGTACCGCCGTCACCCACCCCGAAACGGCCGCGCCGGGATGCGGCCGCGCCGCGCGGTGCCCGACCCCGCACCACGGCGGGCGGTCCTGCCCGGCGGACGAGCGGCCCCGACCCCGCACCACCGCGGGCGG
>NZ_JBEZBT010000024.1:0-114949 GCF_040647235.1 Streptomyces sp. NPDC042638 | reverse complement strand
CCCTCCCCGAGGCTGTTCCGAGCTCGGGGCGGCGCCGGCCCGGGCCGCCGCGGCCTTACCGGCACCGAAGCCGGAGTTCGCGGGCGCGCCGGCCGGCCCCTGCGCACCGAAACCGGCCGGACCGGCCGGACCGCCGGTGCCGGACGCGCCTGCTGTCCCTGGTGTCCCTGCTGCGCCTGCTACCCCTGATGCCCCTGACGCGGCGCCTTCGGAGCCGGCCGGGCCGGAGGGCACCGGACGGAACGTCATCGTCCCGTCGTCGGTGCGGGCCGCCGCCGGGCCGGGGATCGGGCGGCGGAAGATGAAGGTGCCGGGGTCCGGGGCGCCGCCGTCCTCCGCCGGGGGGACCGTGGCCGAGCCGTCGGCCCGGCTGGTTCCCCGGCCGGCCGCGGGGTCCGGGGAGTCCGCCGGCACCCGCGGGTCGACGCCCCAGGCGCCGCCCCGGCCGGTGTCCCCGCCGGACCCGGCCTCCCGCGCCCGCTGCCCGGCCCCGTCGGGCAGGCCCCACCGCGCGCCCTGCCCGGCCTGCCCGGGCCCGCCCGCCTGAGCCCACTGGCCGGCCTGGGCCGCCTGACCGGCCTGGTGGCCCACAGGGCCCTGAAGTCCCATGTGGCCCTGCTGGTCGGCGCCGTCCCGCGGGCCGGTGTCCGCCGGGTCCTCGTCGAAGAAGTGGGGGCCCGTCTCCTCCACGGACGGGGCGGCCGGCCGGACGCCGGGCGGCGGGGTGAGCGGTTCGCCGTCCTTCGGCGCCGGGCGGCTGGTGCCGGGCACCCAGGAGGCGCCGTTCCAGTACCGGACGTAGCCGGGGATGGACGGGTCCGGGTAGTAGCCCTCGCGGGGCCTGTCGTCACCGGGTGCCGGGGTTGGGGCGCTCATGTCCGTCGTCCCGTATCTGCTCGGGGGTGGTATGGGGGCCTCCACATCTATCAGACCCGGGCACCCCCCACCGCCAGTCCCGCAGGACCGACCCCTTTCCGGGCAACGGTGCACCAGGCTCACCCGGGCCCGCGGAAAAACTTCCCCGGACCCGCGTAATGGCTCCGCCCCTCCCCCCTCTCCATCCGTACGGGCCCGGTCCGAGCGGCCCCGACCAGAGAGGAACGCAGGTCATGCAGCACACCGTGGTGGAACGGGAGCTGGAGCTTGAGCTGATCCTGGCGCCGGAGCGCAGCGTCCCGGTCCCGGCCCGGCTCAGCTACCGCTCCGACGACCCCTATGCCGTCCACATCGCCTTCCACATCAACTCCGAACAGCCCGTCACCTGGACGTTCGCCCGCGATCTGCTGGTGGAGGGGGTCTTCCGGCCGTGCGGGCACGGGGATGTGCGGGTGTGGCCGACGAAGGTGAACGGGCACGGCGTCATCCTGATGGCGCTGAGTTCACCGGACGGCGACGCGCTGCTCCAGGCGCCGGTGCCGCAGGTGTCGGCCTGGCTGGAGCGGGCGCTGCGGGCGGTGCCCCCGGGGGCGGAGGGCGGGCAGCTGGGCATCGACGACGCGCTCGACCAGCTGCTCGCCCGGTGAGCCCGGTGAGCCCGGGTCCCGTCACGGGCTCAGAGGACCTTGCCCGGGTTGAGGATGCCCAGCGGGTCGAAGACCTGCTTCACCGCCCGCTGCATCTCCACGCCGACCGGGCCGATCTCCCGGGCCAGCCACTCCTTCTTCAGCACACCGACCCCGTGTTCGCCGGTGATGGTGCCGCCCAGCTCCAGGCCGAGGGCCATGATCTCGTCGAAGGACTCGCGGGCCCGGCGGGACTCCTCGGGGTCCTGCGCGTCGAAGCAGACGGTGGGGTGCGTGTTGCCGTCGCCGGCGTGCGCGCAGACGCCGATCGTGAGGCCGTACTTGACGGCGATCCGGTCCACGCCGTCCAGCATGGCGCCGAGCCGCGAGCGGGGCACGCACACGTCGTCGATCATCGTCGTGCCCTTGACCGCCTCCAGAGCGGTCAGCGACAGCCGCCGGGCCTGCAGCAGGAGTTCCGACTCGGCGGCGTCCTCCGCCGGGACGACCTGCGTGGCACCGGCGGCCTCGCACAGGGCGCCGACGGCGGCGAGGTCGACGGCCGGGTCGGGGGTGTCGAACGCGGCCAGCAGCAGCGCCTCGGTGGTCTCGGGCAGCCCCATGTGGGCGAGGG
Organism: Streptomyces sp. NPDC042638; assembly: GCF_040647235.1. Lineage (NCBI taxonomy): Bacteria > Bacillati > Actinomycetota > Actinomycetes > Kitasatosporales > Streptomycetaceae > Streptomyces > Streptomyces sp. NPDC042638. The sequence goes on along the minus strand of NZ_JBEZBT010000024.1, from coordinate 112,813 downwards.
CGTTGACCGCCTTGACGGTCGTACGGTCCATCAGTTCGAGGAGGGACGGCACGTGGCCGCCCGCCATGATGCGGCAGACGGCGTCGCAGGCGGCGGTCGCGGAGGGGAACTCGGCGGCCAGGACCAGCTGCTGGGGCGGCTTGGGCTTCAGCGCCAGGACCGCCCGGACGACGATGCCGAGGGAGCCCTCGGAGCCGACGAAGAGGCGGGTGAGGTCGTAGCCCGCGACGCCCTTCGCGGTACGGCGGCCGGTGGACAGCAGCCGGCCGTCGGCGAGCACGACGTCCAGGCCGAGGACGTACTCGGCGGTCACCCCGTACTTGACGCAGCACAGGCCGCCGGAGGCGGTGCCGATGTTGCCGCCGATGGTGCACATCTCCCAGCTGGAGGGGTCCGGCGGGTAGTACAGGCCGTGTTCCTCGACGGCGCGGGAGAGGGCCGCGTTGATCACACCGGGTTCGACCACGGCGATCCGGTCGACGGGGCTGATCTCGAGGATGCGGTCCATCTTGGTGAGGGACAGCGCGATGCAGCCGTCGGTGGTGTTGGCGCCGCCGGACAGGCCGGTGCGGGCGCCCTGCGGAACGACCGGGACCCGTAGTTCGGCCGCCGTGCGCATGACGTGCTGGACCTGTTCGACGGTGCGCGGGAGGACGACGACGGCGGGGCTGCCCGCCGGGCAGAAGCTCGCCATGTCGTTGGCGTAGGAGGCCGTGATGTCGGGGTCCGTCAGGACGGCCTCGGGCGGCAGGCCGGCCAGGAGCCGGTCGGTCAGGTTCCCCGTGTGTTCGTCGCGCGGTGCTTCGATACGGCTCATGATCACAGCGTGACACTCGCGGCCATCGGTGTGAACCCCAACCGTGCCTCCCTTGGGCCACCCGGATGTGCTCGTCGTACTGGCGCACAGTGAGCGCCATGGACAACCGACCGAGCATGCCGGGTACGTCCCTGCTCACCGACCCTCCGCCGCGCCGTTCCCGGCGGGTGCTGCGGCGGGTGCTGGTGGCCTCGCTGGCGGGCGGGGCCGTCGCGGGCGCGGTGCTGACGCTGCTGCCCGGGGAACGGCAGCAGCGGGTGCCCGGACCGCCCGCCGCGGGTCCGCAGGCGCGGGCCGGGACGCGGGCGCAGACGCTGACCACGGTGACCTACGGCGTGCCGGCCGCGCTGCCCGGACTGACCGCGCTCATCGGGCGGCAGGAGGCGCGGGTGCGGGCGCAGCCGCAGGACGCCCGGGCCTGGGCGGTGCTGGGGTCGGCGTACGTGGAGCGGGGGCGCCAGGCGGCCGACGCCACCGACTACCCGCGGGCCGAACGGGCGCTGCGCACCTCGCTGGAGGTGCGCGGCACGAAGAACCCGCAGGCGCTGGACGGCCTGGCCGCGCTGGCCCTCGCGCGCCGGGACTTCCCGGCGGCGAAGCAGTACGGCGAGCAGGCGCTGAAGGCGGCGCCCAGGCAGTGGACGGCGTATCCGCCGCTGATCGACGCGTACACCGGGCTCGGTGACTACAAGAAGGCCCGGTCCACCCTGGACAAGCTGCTGGCGCTGCGCCCGGACGCGACGGCGCGGCCGGCCGTGATGGCGCGGACCGCGGCGGTGTACCGGGACCGGGGCTGGCGCGAGGACGCGGTGGCGCAGCTGACCGACGCGGCGGCCGGCGCCCGCACGCCCGCCGAGCAGGCGGCCTGGCTGGCCGGCGTGGGACAGCTGGCCTGGGAGCGCGGGGACCTGCCGGACGCGCTGCGGCACTTCGAGGCCGCGCTGCGGCTCGATCCCGACCAGCACGCGGCACTGACCGGGCGGGCGCGGACGCTGGCCGGGCAGGGGCGCACGGCCGAGGCGCTCGCCGGGTACCGGGCCGCCGTCGCGAAGCGGCCGGACCCCGGGGACCTGCTGGAGCTGGGTGAGCTGTACGAGTCGCTGGGGCAGTCCCGGCTCGCCGAGGAGCAGTACGCCCGGCTGCGGACGGCGGTACGGCAGTCGGTGGCGGGCGGGGTCGACGAGGAGCTGCTCATCGGGCGGTTCGAGGCGGACCACGGGGACCCGTGGGAGGCCGTGGACCGGTTGCGGGAGGAGTGGGAGCGCCAGCCGGGGACCGAGGTGGCCGACGCGCTGGGCTGGGCGCTGCACCGGTCCGGTGAGGACGAGGAGGCGCTGACCTACGCGTCCGTCGCGACGGACAAGACGAAGGGCGGCGGGGTGCGCAGCGCGCTGTACGCGTTCCACCTGGGCATGATCGAGGGCGAGCTGGAGCGGTACGGCCCCGCGCGGCGGCACCTTCAGGAGGCGCTGCGGATCAACCCGTACTTCTCCGTGCTGCGGGTGCCGGAGGCGCGGGAGGCGCTGCAGGAGCTGGGCGACGTCCCCGACGAGCCGCCGCCCGGGGAATAGGGGCCGCCGTTACAGGTTGCCCCGCTTGGCCTGCTCGCGTTCGATAGCCTCGAACAGGGCCTTGAAGTTGCCCTTGCCGAAGCCCATGGACCCGTGCCGCTCGATGAGCTCGAAGAACACGGTCGGCCGGTCCTGGACCGGCTTGGTGAAGATCTGCAGCAGGTAGCCGTCCTCGTCGCGGTCGGCGAGGATCCTCAGCTCACGCAGCGTCTCGACCGGCACGCGGGTGTCGCCGACCCACTCCCCGAGGGTGTCGTAGTAGGAGTCGGGGGTGTTGAGGAACTCGACGCCGGCCGCGCGCATCGTGCGGACGGTCTCCACGATGTCGTTGGTGTTGAGCGCGATGTGCTGGACGCCGGGGCCGCCGTAGAACTCCAGGTACTCGTCGATCTGGGACTTCTTCTTGGCGATGGCGGGCTCGTTGAGCGGGAACTTGACCTTGAGGGTGCCGTCCGCGACGACCTTCGACATCAGCGCGCTGTACTCGGTGGCGATGTCGTCGCCCACGAACTCCTTCATGTTCGTGAAGCCCATGACGTTGTTGTAGAACTCGACCCACTCGTTCATCTTGCCGAGCTCGACGTTGCCGACGCAGTGGTCGACGGCCTGGAAGGTGCGCCGGGCGGGCTGCTCGACGAGCGGTTCGGCGGTGACGTAGCCGGGCAGGTAGGGGCCGTCGTAGGCGGAGCGGTCGACCAGGGTGTGGCGGGTCTCGCCGTAGGTGGCGATCGCGGCGAGGACGACGGTGCCGTGCTCGTCCTTCACCTCGTACGGCTCGGCGAGCGAGCGGGCACCGTGCTCGACGGCGTACGTGTACGCGGCACGGGCGTCCGGGACCTCGATGGCCAGGTCGATGACGCCGTCGCCGTGCTCGGCGACGTGCCGGGCGAGGAAGTGGCCCCAGGTGCTGCTCGGCTTGATCACCGAGGTGAACACGAAGCGGGCGGAGCCGTTCTCCAGGACGTAGCTCGCGGTCTCGCGGCTGCCGTTCTCCGGTCCGCAGTAGGCGACCAGCCGCATGCCGAAGGCGGTGGAGTAGTAGTGCGCCGCCTGCTTGGCGTTGCCCACGGCGAAGACGACCGCGTCCATTCCCTTGACCGGGAAGGGGTCGGCCTGCCGGGCGGTCGTCTCGGGAGTGTGCTGTGTGGTCTGCGTCATGGCGGAAGAGTGGCGCCGCTCTGCAAGGTGCGCAATAGTTCGCGGATTAACTGGGCAATGTGTTCAGTGGTACGACCGTACATGCGGTCTTTCTGTACAGGATGACCATCTCAGGGGGTCGCGTGGCGATCGATCATCTGGACGGGCGGATCATCGTGCTGCTGGCCGAGGAGCCGCGCATCGGGGTGCTGGAGATGTCCCGGCGGCTGGGCGTGGCGCGGGGCACCGTGCAGGCGCGGCTCGACCGGCTTCAGTCGAACGGAGTCATCCGCGGGTTCGGCCCCCAGGTGGATCCGGCGGCCCTGGGCTACCCGGTCACCGCGTTCGCCACGCTGCAGATCCGGCAGGGCCAAGGTCCCGACGTCCGGGCGCACTTGGCGACCGTGCCGGAGGTGCTGGAGCTGCTGACCACCACCGGCACCGGGGACATGCTGTGCCGGCTGGTGGCCCGCTCGAACGCCGATCTCCAGCGGGTGATCGACCGGGTTGTCGGATTTGATGGCATCGTCCGGGCCTCCACGGCGATCGTGATGGAGAACCCCGTTCCGCTGCGGATCATCCCGCTGGTGGAGCAGGCGGCCCGGGACCGGGAAGAGACCTGACCGACCTGGGGTGAGCACGGGTGAACTTCTGGGAGTACCTGGGCAGTCGCCACCAGCAGCTGCTCACGGACGCCTTTCAGCATGCCAGCGCGGTCTTCCAGTGCATGGTCCTGGCCACCCTCATCGGGGTGCTCGTCGGCGTCGTCACCTACCGCACCGAGTGGGCCGGCGACCTCGCCACCACGGCCACCTCCACCATCCTCACCATCCCCTCGCTCGCCATGATCGGTCTGCTGGTCCCGGTCGTGGGCCTGGGCGTGCCGCCCACGGTGATCTCGCTGACCCTGTACGGGCTGCTGCCCGTCGTGCGGAACGCGATCGTGGGACTGCGCGGGGTGGACCCGGCGCTGGTGGACGCGGCCCGCGGCATCGGGATGTCCGGGCCGATGCGGCTGGCGCGGGTGGAGCTGCCACTGGCCTGGCCGCCGATCCTCACCGGCATCCGGGTCTCCACCCAGATGCTGATGGGCATCGCCGCGATCGCCGCGTACGCCTCCGGCCCCGGCCTCGGAAACGAGATCTTCCGCGGGCTCGCCTCCCTGGGCAGCAGGAACGCCCTGAACCAGGTGCTCGCGGGGACCCTCGGCATCATCGTCCTCGCCCTGCTGTTCGACGCCGCCTACGTCCTGATCGGGCGGCTGACCATTCCCCGGGGGATCCGTGTCTGAACCGGCCTCCGCCACCGCGCACGGCGCCACCATCGAGCTGGAGAACCTGACCAAGCGCTACCCGGGCAGCCCGCGGCCGGCCGTGGACAACGTGAGCATGGAGATCAAGGCGGGCGAGACGGTCGTCTTCGTCGGCCCGTCCGGCTGCGGGAAGTCCACGACCCTCAAGATGATCAACCGGCTGATCGAGCCGACCGGCGGGCGCATCCGCATCGACGGTGAGGACGTCACCGACATCGACCCGGTGCGGCTGCGCCGCAAGGTCGGCTACGCGATCCAGTCCTCCGGGCTGTTCCCGCACATGACCGTGGCCCAGAACATCGCGCTGGTCCCGAGGATGACCGGCTGGCCGAAGAAGCGGATCCGGGAGCGGGTCGAGGAGATGCTGGACCTCGTCGGCCTGGAGCCGGGCGAGTTCCACGGCCGCTACCCGCGGCAGCTCTCCGGCGGCCAGCAGCAGCGCGTCGGCGTGGCCCGGGCGCTCGCCGCCGACCCGCCGGTGCTGCTGATGGACGAGCCGTTCGGCGCGGTCGACCCGATCACCCGCGACCACCTCCAGGACGAGCTGATCCGGCTCCAGCACGAGCTGCACAAGACGATCGTGTTCGTCACCCACGACTTCGACGAGGCGATCAAGCTGGGCGACCGGATCGCGGTGCTGCGCGAACGCTCGCACATCGCCCAGTTCGACACCCCGGAGGCGATCCTCACCAACCCCGCCGACGACTTCGTCTCCGGTTTCGTCGGCGCCGGGGCGGCCCTGAAGCGGCTCAACCTGACCCGGGTCCGGGACGTGGAGATCCGGGACTACCCGACGGTGACCGTGGACACCCCGCTCCAGCAGATCTTCGGGATCCTGCGGGGCAGCGGCACCAACGAGCTCCTGCTCCTGGACAGGCGCCGCCGGCCCTACAAGTGGCTGCGGCGCGGGGACCTGATGCGGGCCCGCGGCTCGCTCGCCCGCGCGGGCACCCTGGTGCACGACACGGTGACCCGGGACGGCACCCTGCGGGACGCGCTGGAGGCCGTGCTGACCGACAACGCGGGCCGGGTGGCGGTGACCGGGCGGCGCGGCGAGTACATCGGCGTGGTCGACATGGAGACCCTCATGAACTCCGTGCACGAGCTGCTGGAGGCCGACCGGCTCGACGCCATGGAGCACCAGCACGAACTGGAGGAGGCCCGGTCCCAGCAGACCCATTCCGAGCAGGAGGGCGACGCCGCGGAGAAGAAGGCGTGAGCGCCGCCGGGCGCCCCGAGGGCGAGCACGAGGTGAAGGGCCTCGCCTTCCGCGACGAGGGCGAGGCGGAGCAGGAGGCGCCGCCTCCGCCCCAGCGTCCGCCCGCCCGCCGGCTGACCTGGCCGCGGCTGACCGTGCTGCCCGCGTTCCTGGTCGCCTTGCTGCTGGCGACCTGGCTGTGGTTCCGGCAGGCCGACCTGGACACGATCTCCCGCAACGCGCTGGCGGGCGGCCAGGTCTCCAAGGCGCTGTGGCAGCACGTGGAACTGACGGTGATCTCCACCTTCTTCGTGCTGGTCATCGCCATCCCGCTGGGCATCCTGCTGACCCGGCGCGCGTTCCGCAAGGCCACCCCGCCGGCCATGGCACTGGCCAACATGGGCCAGGCGACCCCGGCGATCGGCCTGCTGGCCCTGCTCGTCATCTGGCTCGGCACCGGCACGGAGGCGGCCCTGATCGGCATCATCGTCTACGCCGTCCTGCCCGTGCTCTCCAACACGATCGCCGGTCTGCAGGCCAACGACCCGACCCTGCTGGAGGCCGCCCGCGGCATCGGCATGTCCCCGCTCGGTGTGCTCGGCCGGGTCGAACTCCCCCTCGCCGTGCCGCTGATCCTCGCCGGCGTACGCACCGCGCTGGTCCTCAACGTCGGTACGGCGACCCTGGCGACCTTCGGCGGGGGCGGCGGCCTCGGCACACTGATCACCACCGGCATCACCACCCAGCGGATGCCGGTGCTGGTGCTGGGCTCGGTGCTGACCGTGGCACTGGCCCTGCTGGTGGACTGGCTGGCCTCGCTCGCGGAAGTGCTGCTGCGCCCACGGGGGCTGGAGGCGGGCACATGAGACGCCGTACCCGCCTGGCGCTGGCCGCGCTGCTCGTCGTACCGTCCGGCTGCGGGCTGACCAGCGGCTCCCCCATGACGGACGACGTCGGGCCCGGCACGATCGGACGGGGCCGGCCGCTGGCGGGCGCCCGTCTCACCGTCACCTCCAAGGAGTTCACCGAGCAGCTGATCCTCGGCGCGGTCATGGGGATCGCCTTCCAGGCCGCCGGCGCGGACGTCCTCGACCGGACCGGGATCCAGGGGTCCATCGGGTCCCGGGAGGCGGTCCGGAACGGGGACGCGGACGCCCAGTTCGAGTACACGGGCACCGGCTGGATCACCTACCTGGGCAACAGCAGGCCGATCCCCGATCCGGACAAGCAGTGGCAGGCCGTTCGGGACGCCGACCTCAGGAACGGGCTGACCTGGCTGCCGCCCTCGAAGCTGGACAACACCTACGCGCTCGCCATGAACCGGGCCGGCTTCGAGAAGTACCGCACGAAGACGCTGTCCGAGGTGGCCGCGCTGTCGAGGAAGGACCCGCGCGCGGTCACCCTGTGCGTGGAGGGCGAGTTCGCCAACCGGGCCGACGGGCTGCCCGGCATGGAGAAGGCGTACGGCATGAGCGTGCCGGCGAGGAACGTCACGCAGATGGACACCGGGATCATCTACACCCAGGTCGCCAAGGGGGCGTGCACCTACGGCGAGGTGTTCACCACCGACGGCCGCATCAAGTCGATGAACCTGGTGGTGATGGCCGACGACAAGAAGTTCTTCCCCGACTACAACGCCACCCCCGTGGTCAACACGAAGGTCCTGAAGAAGTGGCCCGCCATCGCGAGCGTCATCGAACCCGTCACCCGGCGGCTGGACAACACGGTCGCCCGGACCCTGAACGCCAAGGTGGACGTCGACGGCGAGGACCCGCACCAGGTGGCGCTGGACTGGATGAGGCAGGAGGGCTTCGTGACGTAGGCCCCGCCGTGCTCTAGCAGCTCGGGACCGGGCCCTTGCCCTTCTCCAGGGACACCAGGGAGTCGACCGCGCCCTTCAGTGTGGTCACCGGAACCAGCCGCAGCCCCTTGGGCAGCTCGGCCCTCGCGTCGGCGCACTCCGCCTTCGGGACCAGGAAGACCGTGGCCCCGTCCCGGCGCGCCGCCTTCGTCTTCAGGGCCACCCCGCCGACCGCGCCGACCTCGCCGGCGGCGTCGATCGTGCCCGTACCGGCGATGGTGCGGCCCCCCGTGAGATCGCCGCCGCTGCCGTCGCCGTCCAGCTTGTCGATGATGCCCAGGGTGAACAGCAGGCCTGCGCTGGGCCCGCCCACGTCGGCGAGCCTCAGCGTGACCTTGACCTTGCCGGCGCTCAGCCCCAGGTACTTCAGCGCCGCCTGGGTCGCCGCGTCCTGGGACTGCTGCATCTGCGCCGCGTTGTGCTTCTCGATCTCCTTGACGGTGTTCCCGCTCGGGTAGACCGAGTCGCGCGGCATGACCGCCCGGTCGGTGCGGAACCAGTTGCCGAGCACGTCGCCGAGGGAGATGCGGGCGTCCGGACCGGTCGCCTCGATCGTGGTCATGCGCAGCTGCCCGCTGGTCTTCCGGGCCGCCGCGCCGGTGACCGTGATCACCGGGGTGCCCTGGTTCTCGCCCAGCACGTTCGCCGTCATGCCGGGCTGCGCCACCGAGAACGGCAGCGGCGCGAACACCGCCGTGGCGAGCAGGCCCACCACGGGCAGCGCGCAGACGGCGAGGGCCTGGGGACGTGTGAGACGCGAGAGCACGAAGTCAATCTAACGTGCCACCCCTCACCACTTCCGCCGCGGACGGGTGCCGCACTGCCCCGGGACCGGATCCCGCACTGCGGCGCGGGCAGATGCCGCGTCGCGCCGGGGACGGCTCTTGTGCCGGGGAGGGCCCCGCCTTGTGCCAGGGACGGGGCACGCGTCGCGCCGGGGACGGGGCACGCGTCGCGCCGGGGACGGGGCACGCGTCGCGGCGTGGACGGGGCACGCGTCGTGGCGTGGACGGGGCACGCGTCGTGGCGTGGACGGGGCACGCGTCGTGGCGCGGAGGGATGCCGCCTTGTGCCGGGGACGGGTTGCGCGTCGCGCCGGGGCCGGGTCCCGCGTCGTGGCGCGGGCAGGTGCCGCGTTGTGCGGTAGCCAGGTGCCGCGCTGGGTCGCGCTGTGCGGCGGGAAAGGTCCCGCGCGCCGGGGACGGGTCACGCGTTACGCCATGGACGCGTCCCGGGCTGTGCCGGGGCCAGGTTCCGGGCTGTACCGGGGACGGGTCACGCGTCGCGCCGTGGACGGGTCCCGGGCGGTGCCGGGGCCGGGTTCCGGGCTGTGCCGGGGCCGGGTTCCGGGCTTTGCCGGGGTCGGTCCCGCCTTGTGCCGGGGCCGGATCCCGCGTCGCGGCGCGGGCAGATGCCGCGTTGCGCCGCAGCCAGGTGCCGCGCCGTGTCGCCCTGGGGCGGGAGGGCCCGCGCGCCGGGGCCGGGTCACGCGTCACGCCATGGACGCGTGACCCGGGCTGTGCCGGGGCCGAGTCCCGGGCTGTGCTGGGGACGGGTCGCGCGTCGCGCCGGGGACGGGTCCCGGGCCGTGGCAGGACAGGGCGCGGGCTGTGCCGGGGCCGGGCCGGTGCCCGGCGGGTGGTTCAGCGCAGCGCCTCCGCGACCTCCCGGGCCGCTTCCACCACCCTCGGCCCCACCCGCTCCGGCACGGCGTCCGCCAGCATCACCACGCCCACGCTGCCCTCGACCCCCGTGACCCCGACCAGCGGCGCCGCGGCCCCACTCGCCCCGGCCTCCAGCTCCCCGTGCGTGAGGGTGTACCCGGGCTCCGCGGACGGCGACTGCCGCGCGGTCAGGATCGCCCGGCCCGCGGCCCCCCGGTCCAGGGGATGCCGGAAACCGGCCCGGTAGGCCACGTGGTAGTCGGTCCACGTCGGCTCGACCACGGCGACGGCCAGCGCCTCCGTCCCGTCCACCAGCGTCAGATGCGCCGTCGCGCCGATGTCCTCGGCGAGCGACCGGAGCGCGGGCAGCGCGGCCTCCCGTACCAGCGGATGCACCTGCCGGCCGAGCCGCAGCACACCGAGCCCGACCCGGGCTCGCCCGCCCAGGTCACGACGTACGAGGGCGTGCTGTTCGAGCGTGGCGAGCAACCGGTACACCACGGTCCGGTTCACGCCCAGCTTGCTGGACAGTTCGGTGACGGTCAGCCCGTGGTCCGTGTCGGCCAGCAGTTTGAGGACGCGCAGTCCCCGGTCGAGCGTCTGAGAGGTCTCCGCGGTCACGACGCCCACTCCTTAGGCGGTGAGGTCGGCAACCCCTGAGCGGCGGATGCGTCACCGAGTCCCGTCGGCGACGCGCTCCAGAGGCCGCCGGTCGGCAGGACGGTTCGGCGGCTCCGAGCCATGTCGCTTCACGGCTGCGCTCCGCGGCGGCGCTGCCACGGGGCGTATGCGTAGCGGGACAGTAGCGAAGCCGGTTCGCTGAGCGGAAGTGTTCGTCCAGAATCCGGGCAAGACCAGATCCGGCCTGCCTGCATTCGTCCGGATACGCACACAGTCGGACCACGGGCGGGCGGGTGGGCAAGGATCCGCCCGGCCCAGCGCAGCGCATGTCACCGCATACGCGTGGCCCACTCCTGCACCTTCTCGATCCGCTGCCGCAACTGCCCCGCCGTGGCCTCCGCGCTCGGCGGCCCCCCGCACACCCGCCGCAGCTCGGTGTGGATGACCCCGTGCGGCTTGCCGCTCTGGTGGACGTACGCGCTGACCAGGGTGTTGAGCCGCTTGCGCAGCTCCATCATCTCCTTGTGCGAGACGACCGGCCGCCGCTCGGCCGGCAGCTCCAGCAGGTCCGCCTCCTCGTCCGGCTTCTTCCGGCTGTGCGCGATCTGCCGGGCCTGCCGCTTCTGCAGCAGCAGCTGGACCTGATCGGGCTCCAGCAGCCCCGGGATCCCCAGGTAGTCCTGCTCCTCCTCGCTCCCGGGGTGGGCCTGCATGCCGAACTCGGCGCCGTCGTAGAGCACCCGGTCGAAGACGGCCTCGGACTCCAGCGCCTCGAAGGCGAACTGCTCCTGCTCCCCGGTGTCCTCGTCCTGCTCCTTGTTCGCCTCGTCCATCTCCTTCTCGGACTCGGCGTACGGGTCCTCCTCGCCCTCCTTCTTCGGCTTGTCGAGGGCGTGGTCCCGCTCCTTCTCCATCTCGTTGGCGAAGGTCAGCAGGTCGGGCACGGTCGGCAGGAACACGGACGCGGTCTCGCCGCGCCGCCGGGACCGTACGAAACGCCCTACGGCCTGCGCGAAGAACAGCGGGGTGGAGATGGTCGTGGCGTAGACACCCACCGCGAGCCGGGGCACGTCGACGCCCTCGGACACCATGCGCACGGCGACCATCCACCGGTCGTCGCTGTCGCTGAACTCGTCGATCCGCTTGGAGGCGCCGACGTCGTCGGACAGGACGAGCGTCGCCTTCGTCCCCGTGATCTCCCGGATCAGCTTGGCGTAGGCACGCGCGGACTCCTGGTCGGAGGCGATGACGAGCGCCCCCGCGTCCGGGATGGCCTTCCGCACCTCGGTCAGCCGCTGGTCGGCGGCGCGCAGCACGCTCGGCATCCATTCCCCGCGCGCGTCGAGCGCCGTACGCCAGGCCTGGCTGACCGCGTCCTTGGTCATCGGCTCGCCGAGCCGGGCGGCGATCTCGTCACCGGCCTTCGTACGCCAGCGCATGTTGCCGCTGTAGGAGAGGAAGATGACCGGCCGGACCACGTGGTCGGCGAGCGCGTTGCCGTAGCCGTAGGTGTAGTCGGCGGCGGACCGCCGGATTCCGTCCGTTCCCTCCTCGTACGTCACGAAGGGGATGGGGTTGGTGTCGGACCGGAACGGCGTACCGGTCAGCGCGAGCCGCCGCGTGGCCGGTTCGAACGCCTCCAGACACGCCTCGCCCCAGGACTTGGAGTCACCGGCGTGGTGGATCTCGTCCAGGATCACCAGGGTCTTGCGCTGCTCCACCCGGTTGCGGTGCAGCATGGGCCGTACACCGACACCGGCGTACGTCACGGCGACCCCGTCGTACTCCCTGCCGAGCGGCCCCGCGCTGTACTCGGGGTCGAGCTTGATCCCTATCCGGGCGGCGGCCTCGGCCCACTGCTTCTTCAGGTGCTCGGTGGGTGCGACCACGGTCACCTGCTGCACGACATGGTGGTGCAGCAGCCAGGAGGCCAGGGTCAGTGCGAAGGTCGTCTTGCCGGCGCCGGGCGTGGCGACCGCGAGAAAGTCACGCGGCTGCTCCTGGAGGTACTTCTCCATCGCCCCCTGCTGCCAGGCGCGCAGCTTGCTGGCGGTACCCCAGGGGGCCCGGCCCGGGAAGGCGGGCGAGAGGTGGTGGGAGTGAGCGGAGGAGGAGGCGGCGGTAGTAGTCACGGTCTCCGTGCATCAGGGTCGGGCGGCTGCGTATGACAACCGGGCCACCCTACCGGCGCCGCCCCGTGGTCGACGCGCGAACAAGCCCGGGGCGGCCGTGGGTGGGAGCCACGTCACAACTGCCGCAGCCGTTCCGCGATCACCGGCACCTCGCTCTCCTTCCCGGAGGCCACATCGACGACCAGGTCGTACGCCGTGTCCTGGTCGACGCCGGCGAGATCGACCCCGCCGAGGGCGAGGAAGGTGGCCGTGGCCAGCCACGCGGTGCGCTTGTTGCCGTCCACGAGGGGGTGGTTCGTGGCGAGGCCGTGCAGCAGGGCCGCCGCCTGTTCGTACCGGTCCTCGTAGGCGGCCGTGCCGAACATACGGGCGCGGGGCCGGAGCACGGCGGAGGCGAGCAGCCCGGGCTCGCGCACCTCGGGCGGCCGGCCGCCGAAGGCGATCGCGGCCAGGGCGGTGACCTCGGCGACCGTGAGATGGCGGCTCATTCGCCCAGCCTCCGCAGCAGGTCGGCGTGGGCGTGGGCGAGCCGCTCGGCCGCCTCGCACACGCTCCGCTCCTCCTGCCGGAGATACCGGCGTACGGCGTCGGCGACCACGTCGTCCACCGGCCTGCCCTGGGCGTCGGCCAGGTCGGACAGCGCGTGGCGGGTCGCGGGATCGAGCGGGAGATCGTTCACGCGGACCACGGTAGGGCGCCGGGACCGCTCGTGAACAGGTCCGCCGGCTATCACCGCGACCGCAGGCGGCGGGTCACCCAGGCTCCCGCCAGCGCCACGCCCGCCATCGGCAGGAAGACGGCGGCGAAGGCGGCGGGATGGCCGGGGCCGGCGGCCGTGGCGTTGGTGGCCGCCGTGCTGCCGCCGCCGAGGGCCGCGAACGCCGCGCCGGCCGCCGCCAGGAGGACGACGTTGGACAGGGCGTCGGAGATCTGCAGGGCGGCGGAGTTGGTGCCGGCCTCCTCCGGGGCGGAGAGCTGGAGGAGCAGCACGCTGGTGGAGGAGATCACCAGGCCCATGCCGAAGCAGCCGACGCCCCAGGCGACGGCGACGGACCACACGGGCACGGAGTGCGCGAGCACGCTCGGCGCGGTCACGATCGCGGCGGCGACCAGCACCATGCCCACGGTCATCAGCCGGTCGCGGTAGGGCGCCACGCGGGGCCGGGACTGGACGAACGAGCCGAGTGCCCAGGTCCCGCCGCCGGCCGCCAGCGAGAACCCGGCGAGCGTCGGCGACAGTCCGCGCTGCGTGACCAGCATCAGCGGCACGAAGGACTCGGCGGCGATGAAGGACCCCGCGGCCAGCCCGCGCAGCAGCACGACGGAGGGCAGGCCGCGGGCCGCCCGGTAGGTGCCGCGCGGGAGCAGCCCGAGGACGGCGGGCACCAGCAGCGCGGCACCGGCCAGCCCCGGGAGCAGGGAGAGGGGGCGCAGGTCCTGGGCGGCGTACTGGAGGAGCCCGGCGCCGAGGGAGATGCCGAGCGCGAGCCGGATCCGCCGCCGGTCGAAGGAGCCGGCGCCGGTCTCCTCGTCCACCGGGCCGGACGCCCTGCGCCGTATCTGCGGCAGGGCGAGGGCGAGGGGGAACACGACGAGGACCGGGATGCCGAGGAAGACCCAGCGCCAGCCGAGGTGCTCGGTGACGGCACCGGAGGCGAGGGGGCCGACTATGGACGGTACGACCCAGCCGGCCGCGAAGGACGCCATGATCGCGGGCCGCAGCCGCTCGGGGTACGCACGCCCGACGACGACGTACAGGGCCACGATGACGAGGCCGCCCCCGAGCCCCTGCACGGCCCGCCCGAGGATGAACACCCACATGACCTGCGCGGTCCCGGCGACGACGAGCCCCGCGGCGAAGGCGCCGATCCCCGTGGTCAGCGCGCCGAGCGGGCCCCGCCGGTCGGACCACTGCCCCGCGAGCACCATCCCGAACAGACTGGTCGTGAAGTACCCGGAGAAGGCGAACGCGTAGAGCGCCACCCCGTCCAGCTCCCGCGCGGCGACCGGCATGGCGGTCCCGACGGCGGTCGCCTCGAACGCGATGAGCACCACGACGGACACGATCCCGACGCTGAGCGCCCGGTACGACCGTCCCAGCACACCGTCCTCCCGGTCTGCGGGCGGACGGACGACGGCGGGGTCACGGGATTCGAGGGCGCTCATGCTCGCCAGAGTAAGGCCCGCAACCGAGTTTGACCCCTGTCAGAAGACCGGCCTCCCCTCGGCCCTTGGTCGTACGCCCCGCACCCCTTCGTGAACGGCGTATGGCAGTCCCGTTGCAACCCGCGGTTCCCCCTTGAGCCCCGTTCCCCCGCCCCCGTACGTTCCTCTCACGAACACGGCCGTGTGCCCGAGTGGTTCAGGGACTCGCCTGCAAAGCGAGTTACGCGGGTTCGATTCCCGCCACGGCCTCCAGTCCTGTCTCCGACCTCACCTCTGGCTGAAGCGCCGGCGGCCTTGCGTCCGCAGGGCTCCACGCACCCGTGCGCGTACGCGGCGGTCCCTGGCCGCCCAGCAGGAGGAGAAGCCCGCCAGCTGGCCCGGCGGGGAGGCGGTCAGAAGGCTCCGCCCGGGTCGTCCTGGAAGAGGGTCGTCCAGTAGTGCCACGTCTTGGTCGGCAGGGTGGCGGTGGGGTCCAGGGTGTTCAGGGTGTGGGACATCGCCGTGACCAGGTGGTCGTAGGCGAGTGTCGTCAGCTCGTGGCGCAGGTGGGCGTCGATCGTGCGCTCGTGGTGGATGAGCCACAGGGTGAAGGCCAGGGTGGAGACGTCGGTGTTGAGGGAGTGGAGCGTGGCGTCCGACTCACTGAAGGTGAGGACTGAGCCCGTTCTCCCGTCGATCACCAGGCTGGTCTCGCCC
The DNA here is from genome assembly GCF_040647235.1 of Streptomyces sp. NPDC042638. Lineage (NCBI taxonomy): Bacteria > Bacillati > Actinomycetota > Actinomycetes > Kitasatosporales > Streptomycetaceae > Streptomyces > Streptomyces sp. NPDC042638. The sequence goes on along the minus strand of NZ_JBEZBT010000024.1, from coordinate 97,638 downwards.
GGCAGGCAGCCGAGGCGGATCAAGTGGTCGCAGTGGGCCGGGAGTTCCGGGACGGCGCCGTCGGGGCACTCCTCGGTGAAGTACTCCCGCAGCGTCGGCAGGGGGACGTCCGTGTCGGCGTGGAAGAGCACCGCCTCCTCCGGCAGGCCCGTCTCGCGCAGGAAGCGGCGGGTCGGCTCGTGGGTGAGCGTGGGCGGGAAGTCCACCTCCTCGAAGCGGGCCACCCTGCCGTGCCCGAACTCCTGGTCCAGGAGGCGCGCGGGGACGTCCAGCGTCAGGCCGGACGCCGTACCGGGGCCGGCGATGAGGGAGAGCGGGCGGATCAGGGCCGCCGCCTTCCAGTACGGCGGGATCCGGCCGTCCGTGCCCTCCTCGAAGAGGGTGAGCAGGCGGCGGGACGCCTCGGTCACCGTCCTCGGACCGTACTGGCCCGCCAGGGAGGCGAACCGGCCGCGCAGGCCCGCCAGTTCCTCGGTGACCGCGGCGAAGCGCAGCAGCGTGTGCAGGGAGGGCACGAAGGGGCGGGGGACGCAGGGGTCGCGGAGGTAGGCCGTCGTCAGCTCGCCCGTGGCACCGTCGAGCAGGATCGACTCGCGCTCCGCCCCGGCCGGGTTGAGGAGTTCGCCTATGACCAGCCGGCCGCGCAGGTCCTCCGCCAGGCGGAAGGGGCCGTCGGCGGCGTCGGCGAGCGTGCGCAGGCCGTGGGTGCGCAGCGGGGAGAACGTCAGCAGGTCGGTTTCCGCGGGCAGACCGGCGCCCGTGAGCAGGCCGCGCGTCGGCGCGTGCGTGACGTAGCGGTCCAGCTCCGCCTCGGTCAGCGTGATCGCCGCAACTTCGGCGTCGGTCGTGCCCATCGCTCCCCCGCGGTCTTCCCCGTGCGTGACAGGCCTTCGCACACCGTCGTACGCGGCCCTCGGGCAGATGCCCCCACTGCTCGGCACACTACGCCGCCCCACTGACAACGGCCCTCGGAGGAAGGGACGCCGGGCGGCCCGGGCCCGTTGCGTGTCCGCCGAGGCCCTAGGAGAGGTGGATCCCGGCCCTAGGTGAGATAGATCCCGCCCAGTACCACCGCCAGGGCCGCCAGGGCGAACAGCCCGGCCCACAGGAGCAGCCTGCCCACGGCGGGCGCGGGCTCGTAGCGCGGTTCGCCGGGCGGTGGGCTCATCGGTCCGTGACCACGGCCGCCTGCGGGCGGATCGGGAGGCGGTTGACCGGACGTCCCGTGGCGGCGCGGACGGCGGAGGCGATCGCCGCCGGGGCCGTCACCACCGGGACCGCGCTGACGGACTTGGCGCCGAAGGGCGCGACCACGTCCCGTTCCTCGACCAGTTTCACGATCCGGATGTCGGGGGCGTCCAGAGCGGTCGGGAGGGCGTAGCCCGTCAGGTCGGGGTGGCGGATCAGGCCGCGGGGCGTGCGGAGGTTCTCGGTGAGGGCGATGCCCAGTCCCTGGGTGACGCCCGCTTCGATCCGGGCGGCCAGCTGGACCGGGTTGAGGACCCGGCCGACGTCCTGGGCGACCGCCAGCTCCACCACCCGGACGGAGCCCAGCTCGACGTCGACGTCCACCACCGCGCGGATCGCGCAGAACGCGAGGCCCACGTAGGCGTCGCCCTGGCCGGAGGCGTTCAGCGGCTCGGTGGGGTGCGGGCGGCACTGTGCCGTGGCCCACAGTTCCTTGCCCTCCAGCGCCTCCGTCACGGTGGTCGACAGCACGCCGTCGTAGGACGTGATCTTGCCGTCCGTGATCTGGAGCAGCTCCGTCGACATGCCGAACTTGTGGGCGAGCGGCTGCAGCAGCTGGGTGCGGACCATCTTCGCCGCCCGTTCCACCGCGCCGCCCGACACCCATGTGTGGCGGCCACGGCAGCCGGCGCCGGCCGGCGGCTGGTCGGTGTCGACGGGCGCGACGTGGACCTCCTCGATACCGAGGGTCTCCTGGACGATCTGCCGGGCCAGCGTGGTGAAGCCCTGGCCCGTCTCCACGGCCGCGCACAGCACGGTGGCGACGCCGTCGTGGACCTTGACCGTCGCCGTCGACACCTCGTCGGCGCCCTCCGCGCCGAGCATGTGGACCATGCCCAGGCCGTAGCCGACGCCCCGGCGCACCGCGCCCGGTTCGCCCGCGCCCTCGGGGCCGCCGGGCAGCAGCCACTCCTCTTCGGGCGTGTCCTTCGGCAGAGCGGGCAGCGGGAAGTCCCGGACCGTCTGGAGGAGTTCGGCCACCGGTGCCGGGCAGGTCACCGTCTGGCCGATCGGCAGGACGTCTCCGGTCGCCAGGGCGTTGCGCAGACGCGCCTCGGCGGGGTCCAGGCCCAGCTTCTTCGCCAGCTTGTCCATCTGCGCCTCGTAGGCGGCGCACACCTGCATCGCGCCCTCGCCGCGCACATGCCCGGAGGGCGGGTTGTTGGTGCGCACGGCCCAGCCCTCGATGAACGCGTTCGGGACGACGTACGGGCCGCAGGCGAAGGAGACGGCGGCGGCCAGGGCCTCGGCGGAGGTGTCGGCGTACGCGCCCGCGTCCAGCAGGATCTGCGCCTCCACCTTCACCAGCCGGCCCTCGGCGTCGGCGTGGTGGCGGTAGCGCAGCAGCGTCGGATGCCGGTGGGCGTGGCCGAGGAAGGACTCCTCGCGCGTGGCGGTGAGTTTCACCGGGCAGCCGGTCCTGAGGGCGAGCAGGCCGAGCGGGAGCTGGAAGCCCTGGTCCTCCCGGTCCGCCGTGGCGCCGGGCACCCCGGTGACGACGATCTTCACTCGATCGGGGGGCAGGCCGTAGCAGGCGGCGGCCGTGTTGCGGTCGCTGTGCGGGTCGGTGGAGGCCAGGTACAGCTCCACCCCGCCGTCGGGGCGCGGCACGGCGAGGCCGGCCTCGGCGCCGATCGGGGCGGGGTCCTGGCGGCCGATGCGGTACAGGCCCTCGACGACGACCTCGCCGGTCGCCTCCGGGTCACCGTGGTGCAGCGGGATGTGCCGGATCAGGTTGCCGTCGGGGTGCAACGGCTCGGCCTCGAAGGCGTGCTCCGGGTCGGTGACGGGGTCGAGCACCTCGTACTCGACGATGACGGCCGCGGCGGCCATCCGCGCGGTGTCCGGGTGGTCGGCGGCGACGGCGGCGATGGGCTCGCCGTGGTGCCGGACGACCTCGGAGGCGAACACCGGCCGGTCGGGCGTGCCCCGGCCGTGGCGGGGCGTGCCGGGCACGTCCTCGTGGGTGATGACGGCGCGGACACCGGGCATCTCGCGCGCGTGGGTGGTGTCGATGGACACGATGCGCGCGTGCGCGTGCGGGGAGCGCAGTACGGCCGCCCACAGCAGGCCCTCGGCCCACAGGTCGGCCGCGTACGGGAAGGTGCCCTCGGTCTTGGCGCGGGCGTCGGCGTGCGGCAGGGAGGCGCCGAGGCCGTGCGGCGACGGCTCGGCCGCGGGGGCGGTTTCCGCGGCGGTGGTCGCGATGCCGGCTTCGTTGCTCACGCCTGGCCTCCGTCCTGGCCGTAGTGCTGGTCGTGCTGCCCCGGCGGGGTGCCGTAGGGGTCGGGTGCGTCGGCGCCGTACGGGTCCGGGGTGTCGCCGTAGGCGGCGCCCTGGGCGTCCGGGTGGCCGTCGGGCGTGGCGTGCGGGGTGTCGAACACGCCCGGCACGTCGAAGGCCGAGGTGTGGACGCCGCCGGAGCCGGGGCCCGCCTGGTGCGGAATACGTGCCTCGTTCGCGTCCGTCTCCGGGCCCGCGTGGGTGCCCTCGCGCTCGGCGACGACTTCCTTGACGGCCTCCAGGACGCCACGGTAGCCCGAGCAGCGGCACAGGTTGCCGCACAGGGCCTGCCGGGACTCCAGTTCCGTCGGCGCCGGGTTGCCCTCCAGGAGGTCGTGCACGGTCATCGCCATGCCGGGCACGCAGAATCCGCACTGCACGGCGCCGCACCGGGCGAGCGCGCGCTGTACGTCGGAGGGCTGCCCGTCCTGGGCCAGCCCCTCGACCGTACGCACCTCGCTGCCGGCCGCGGTGACCGCCGGGACCAGGCAGGAGGCGACCAGGCGGCCGTCGACCTGCACGTTGCAGGCCCCGCACTCGCCCTGCGAGCAGCCGTCCTTGGCGCCCGCGAGGCCGAGCCGCTCGCGCAGCACGTACAGCAGGGACTCGCCGATCCATGCGTCGGTGACCGGGCGGTCGGTGCCGTTGACCCGCAGCACGTAGGAGGCGAGGGGGTGGTCGTCGTGCGGCGGCAGCGGTACGGCGGCCGGATCCTCGGCACCCTCGGAGGCACCCTCGGAGACGGCCTCCCGGCCCGGCTCGGGTGCCTCGGACTCCTCGGGGTCACGGTCGCCCTCGCCGGAGGCCGCCTCGGGGGACTCGGGTACGGCGGTTCCGTCCTCGGTCGCTGCTTCCGCCGGGTCGGCGGCCGGTGCGGGACCGGGCGTGCCGGCGGAGGCCGCGGCGCGGTCGGTGGCCTCCGGGCCGGCCGGGGTCTGCGGGTGAGCCGTCGTCACCGGCGCCTCGGGGGCTGCGGGATCGGCCGTGACGGCCGCTGTGGCGGCCGCGGGGGCGTCGGCCGGGCTCACGTGCTGTTCGTGGCCCGCGGGGGCGTCTGCGGGGCGCTCAGGGGCTTCGGCGAGGCCGTGGGCATCCGCTTGCGGCACCGCACGGGGTTCGGCCTGCGGCCGGGTGGCCGGGGCGGCGTCCGCGGGCGCGCTCGTACCGCCGGGGCCGACCGCGTCGCCGGGCGTGGCCGTACCGCCGGGCGTCCCGCCGTCACCGGCATCGGCGTGACCGGGCTGGGCCTGACGGGCGTCCACGTGGCCCGTCCCGGCGGGACCGGCGTCCACGTGGCCACTGTCGGCAGGACCGGCGTCCCGGTAACCGCCCTCGGCGGTACGGGTGTCCGGGTGCCCCGTCCCTGCATGACCGGCGTCCGGGTGGCCGCTGTCGGCAGGACCGGCGTCCGGATAACCGCCCTCGGCAATACGGGTGTCCGGGTGCCCCGTCCCTGCATGACCGGCGTCCACGTGGCCACTGTCGGCAGGACCGGCGTCCCGGTAACCGCCCTCGGCGGTACGGGTGTCCGGGTGCCCCGTCCCTGCATGACCGGCGTCCGGGTGGCCGCTGTCGGCAGGACCGGCGTCCCGGTGACCGCCCTCGGCGCTGCCGGTGTCCGGGTAACCGCCCTCGGCGAGGTCGGCGTCCGGAAAGCCCTTCTGCGCGCCGGCGTCCGCGTGTCCGCCCTCGGCGGGGCCGGCGTCCGCGTATCCGGTCCCGTGGCCGTAACCGGGCCCGTGGCCGTACCCGGTCTCCGGGGCGTACGCCTGCGGGGCCGCGGTGCTGCCCGCCGGGTGCGCGCCGGTGTGGTCGGGCAGGGCGGTGCGGTCGGCCTCCGGCGCGGCCGGCTGGGCCGGGGGGCGGCCCCACGGGCGGCCTGCGGCGTCCGTCGCCCAGGGTGCGGCCGCGCCACCGGGCAGCGTGGCCGGCGGCGTGCCGCCGCCCCACTGCTCGACCAGCGAGGACGCGGTGAACTCGCCGGACTCGTCCGGAAGGTCGCCTCCGGCGACGGGGATGGACCACTGTCCGGTGACGTCGTGTCCCGGCGCGGCCGGTGCCGCGGGCTCGTCGAAGACCCACTGCTGGGTGGCGGCGGGCTGGTAGGTGAACCGGTCGTCCGTGCCCTGCGGCTGGGCGGGCGCGGTGTTCGCGTCGGGCCACCGGCCGCCGCTGCCGGGCGCGGGCCAGGTCCCCGTGGCGCCGTCGGTCTGCGTGGCCGTTATCCGCGGCGGGACGTAGCCGTGTCCGGGCGCGGCCAGCGGACTGTCGCCGGACAGCAGGGCGTCGATGCCGCCCTCGGGGAGTTCGACGAAGGCGGTGGCTCCGTCGTCGTAGTCGCCCTGGGGCAGCGGGTTCCAGCGTCCGCCGCCCTGGGGCGTGCCCTCTCCGTGCTGGTCGTCGGTCACGACAGCGCCCTCCCCAGTGCTCGTCGGGCCAGCGCGGCGACAGTGCGCCGCAGGTGCAGTACGGCGGGCGGAAGCGGGGTCACCGAGCCGTCGGGCTCGGGGACCGGGTCGGGGATGCAGGCCGCGGCGACGTACTCGCCGAAGGCGTGCAGGGCCTCCGGGACGAGGGCGCGGTCGTTGTCCCAGTCGATGAGTCCCGCGACCCACTGCTCGGCCTCCAGGGGCCTGAGCGGCATCGGCGCTATGGCACCGACGGCGCAGCGCACGCCGCGCCGGGCGGGGTCGAGGACGAGGGCCACGGAACCCAGCGCGCGACCGGGGCCGGTGCGTCCGGTGGCCTTGAGGAAGACCTGCGGGGCGTGCAGCAGCGGTACGCGCACGTAGCCGATGAGTTCGCCGCCGCGCAGCATCTCCACGCCGGCCAGCAGGTGCGACACCGGGATCTCCCGGCGGGCTCCGCCCGGGCCCGCGATGATCAGCGTCGCCTCCAGGGCGGCCAGCACCGGCAGCGCGTCCCCGGTGGGGGCGGCCGTGGCGATGTTGCCGCCCAGGGTGCCCGCGTTGCGGATGTGCGGCGGGCCCGCGGCGCGCGCCGCGGCGGCGAGCGCCGGGATCAGGGCCGCGAAGTCGGGGCGGCCCATGCGCGCGTGCGTGAGTCCGGCGCCGAGCAGCGCGTGGCCGTCCTGGTACTGCCAGCCGCGGATCTCGCTGATCCGGCCGAGTCCCACCAGCGCGGCGGGCCTGAGCTGACCGGAGTTGACGGCGGCCATCAGATCGGTGCCGCCCGCGACGGGGACGGCGGCGGGCGTGGCGGCGAGGGCTGCCACGGCCTCGTCCAGCGTCGTGGGCAGCGTGACGGCCTGCGCCGCCTGCGGTGCGTGCGTGGTCAAACCGGCTGCCCCTTCCCGCTGCCCCACCTGGTCCCGCCTGTGCTGCCGTACGGTACGTGCTGACAGGGCGGACGACGCAACTCTGGCACATCTTCGCAAGGCCCGAACGCGGGGGTCCGCTAGGAGACATTCGCCCACCTCAGCGGGGAGATGGTCCGTTTTCGTACGGCATCACCGGGACACGCGGATTGCCACTCTTCGGTGATCCTGCCGGGGTTTTTCCGTTACCTGTTCGGGGCCGCCGGGCCGGCTACCGGTTCGGGGGGAGCCCCTCGATCGGGCGGCCGAGCACGCCGGGGCGCCGCTGCCAGGGGCGCGGACCGGTGGGCGGACGGTAGGCGACACCGAGGGCGTCAAGACGCCGGTAGTGGGCGGTCATCCGGCGTTCGAAGTCGGCGAAGTCCCGTTCCGCCGGGGCGGGCAGCGGGCTCCAGGCCACCTCGGCGAAGGCGGCGAGGCGGGGGAAGGTCTGGTAGTCCACGCGCGCGGCGTCCTCCATCACCTCGGTCCACACGTTGGCCTGGGTGCCCAGCACCCGCCGCGCCTCCTCCCCGGTGAGCCCGTCCGGCACCGGCTCGAACCGGTAGACGTCCTCCAGGGTGCGGACGAAGCCGATCGGCACGGGCTCGTCCTCGCCGGGGGCCTGACGGTGGTCCAGGTACACGTACTGCTCCGGGCACATGACCACGTCGTGACCGGCCCGCGCGGCGGCGATGCCGCCCCCGTAGCCGCGCCAGGAGGAGACGGCGGCACCCGGGGCGAGGCCGCCCTCCAGGATCTCGTCCCAGCCGATGAGGCGGCGCCCGCGCGCGGAGAGCCAGGCGTCGAAGTGCCCGATGAACCAGGACTGCAGCCCGTTCTCGTCGGTGAGGCCGAGGTCCGCGATCCGCGTCTTGGCGGTCACGGACTCCGTCCACTGCTCCTTGCGGCACTCGTCGCCGCCGACGTGCACGAACCGCGAGAACTCGGCGGCGTCCGCGGGGAACAGCTCCAGGACCTCCTCGAACACCCCCTCGTAGAACCGCAGGGTGGTGTCGGTGGGGGCGAGTACGTTGGCCGAGACGCCCCAGGTGTCCCAGACGGAGAGGGCGGTGGTGTCGACGACGTCGGTGTTGCCGAGTTCCGGGTACGCGGCGATGGCGGCCTGCGAATGGCCCGGTACGTCGATCTCGGGGACGACGCTGATGTGCCGCTCGGCGGCGTAGGCGACGATCTCCCGGATGTCGTCCTGGGTGTAGTAGCCGCCGTGCGGTTTCTCGTCCCACAGCGGTGAGGCCCGGTGGCCGAACTTGGTGCGCGCGCGCCAGGAGGCGGTCTCGGTCAGTTTCGGGAACCGCTCGATCTCGATCCGCCAGCCCTGGTCGTCCGTCAGATGGAAGTGCAGGACGTTGAGTTTGTGCGCGGCCATCAGGTCGAGATAGCGCAGCACGCCCTCCTTGGGCATGAAGTGCCGGGCGACGTCGAGGAGGAGTCCGCGCCAGCGGAACCGCGGGGCGTCCTCGATGACCTGGTGCGGGACGCCGAGGCCGACGTCCGGCCGTACGGGGGCGCGCCGGAAGGCGTCGGGGCCGAGCAGCTGGCGCAGGGTCTGCGCGCCCCAGAACACGCCGGCCGGGCCGCCGCCGCGGATCTCCACGCCCCGGCCGGCGACGGCGTGCAGGCGGTACGCCTCCGGCCCCAGGGTGTCGTCCAGGAGCAGCCGCACGGCGTTGCCGGCGTCCCGCGGCCCGGGCGGCAGCGGCAGGCCCAGGGCCGCGCCGAGCGTGGCGCGCAGCCAGCGTTCGGTGCGCTCCGTCCCCGGGGCGGCCCACAGTGTGGTGTCGCGGTCGAGCGGCACACCGCCCCGCGTCGGCCCCTCGACGGCGCGCGGCGCCGGAATCAGTTCCACGACATCAGCCCCTCACCCCGCGCGACGCGTTGCGTGTCGCGCAACGACCTTTGCCTCCTGCACAACGCAGGGAGGACGCCTCGAAGGCTAGGGACTGCGCCGGACGCCCACAAGAGGTCTGGACCAGTTGGCCGGCGGAGAACGCAAAGATCCCCGGGCCGCGCCTGACGCGCGCCCCAGGGATCTCACCGCCGCCGGGCAGCCGGGGACCTACTTCTTGTCGCCGCCCTTGTCGTCGCCGCCGCTGCTCATGGACTCGTAGATCTCCTTGCACATGGGGCACACGGGGTACTTCTTCGGGTCACGGCCCGGCACCCAGACCTTGCCGCACAGCGCCACGACGGGAGTGCCGTCGAGGGCGCTCGCCATGATCTTGTCCTTCTGGACGTAGTGGGCGAAGCGCTCGTGGTCGCCGTCGCCGTGGGACACCTGCGGCGTCGGCTCTACGAGGGTCCCCGTACCAGTCCCGCGCTCGGGCTCGAGAGTGCTCATAAAAGCCAGGGTACTGAAGCGCCCAGGCATCAGTTGAGCGAAGGGTCGTCCGGATACGTGGCGACCATCGCCAGTTCGTTGCGCTGGCGGCGCAGCACCTCGCGCCAGAGTCTCTCCGGGGCCGGCGAGGACACGTCACCCGGCTCGGACTCGACCACGTACCAGGCCCCTTCGACCAGCTCGTCCTCCAGCTGGCCGGGCCCCCAGCCGGCGTAACCGGCGAAGATGCGCAGGCTGCCCACGGCCGCGGCCAGCAGTTCCGGCGGCGCCTCCAGGTCCACCAGGCCGATCGCGCCGTACACCCGCCGCCAGCCGAGCGGGGCGTGCTCGCCGTTCGTACCGCCCGGGATGACCGCCACGCCGAGCGCCGAGTCCAGCGACACCGGGCCGCCCTGGAAGACCACACCGGGCTCGCCCGCGAGGTCGGCCCAGCCCTCCAGGATGTCGCCGACGACCACCGGGGTGGGACGGTTGAGCACGACACCGAGGGAGCCCTCCTCGTCGTGGTCGAGGAGGAGCACCACCGCGCGGTCGAAGTTCGGGTCCGCCAGGGCGGGGGTGGCCACGAGCAGCCGCCCTGTGAGCGAGGACACCTCGGTCATGCCAGACATGATCCCGCATCTTCCCCCGGCGTGGGGACCCAATCGGGGGTGCGGGAGTGAACGCAGCTCAGAGCGGGCCGGAGCGGGCCGGGCGCACTCCCGCGCACCCGGTGACCCCAGGTGCCCGAAAGGGAACGGTTCGTGTTGTGACACAGCTATGACGCGGCTGGGCCGCCCTTGGGCTTACGGGCGGGGGGTAATAGGCGATTACCCTGTCTTCCCGGCCCCCGCGCACAGTGATCGGCCGGCCCCTGCCCAACTCATCGGAACGCGAGATTCATGACCGTCAACGACGATGTCCTGCTTGTCCACGGCGGAACCCCGCTGGAGGGCGAGATCCGTGTCCGCGGTGCGAAGAACCTCGTGCCGAAGGCCATGGTCGCCGCCCTGCTGGGCAGCGCGCCGAGCCGACTGCGCAATGTTCCCGACATCCGTGACGTGCGGGTCGTACGCGGCCTGCTCCAGCTGCACGGGGTGACGGTCCGTCCGGGTGAGGAGCCCGGCGAGCTGGTGCTCGACCCGACGCACGTCGAGAGCGCCAACGTGGCTGACATCGATGCCCACGCGGGATCCAGCCGTATCCCGATCCTCTTCTGCGGTCCGCTGCTGCACCGTCTCGGCCACGCGTTCATCCCCGGCCTCGGCGGCTGCGACATCGGCGGCCGGCCCATCGACTTCCACTTCGACGTGCTGCGGCAGTTCGGCGCCACCATCGAGAAGCGCGCCGACGGGCAGTACCTGGAGGCTCCGCAGCGGCTGCGCGGAACGAAGATCCGGCTGCCGTACCCGTCCGTCGGCGCGACCGAGCAGGTGCTGCTGACGGCCGTACTGGCCGAGGGCGTCACGGTGCTGTCCAACGCGGCCGTCGAGCCGGAGATCGAGGACCTCATCTGCGTACTGCAGAAGATGGGCGCGATCATCGCGATGGACACCGACCGCACGATCCGCGTCACCGGTGTGGACCAGCTGGGCGGCTACACCCACGCGGCCCTGCCGGACCGCCTGGAGGCCGCGTCCTGGGCCTCCGCCGCGCTGGCGACCAGCGGCAACATCTACGTCCGCGGCGCCCAGCAGCGCTCGATGATGACGTTCCTGAACACCTACCGGAAGGTGGGCGGTGCCTTCGAGATCGACGACGAGGGCATCCGCTTCTGGCACCCCGGCGGCCAGCTGAAGTCCATCGCGCTGGAGACGGACGTGCACCCCGGCTTCCAGACGGACTGGCAGCAGCCGCTGGTGGTGGCCCTCACCCAGGCCACGGGTCTGTCCATCATCCACGAGACGGTGTACGAGTCCCGGCTGGGCTTCACCTCCGCGCTCAACCAGATGGGCGCGCACATCCAGCTCTACCGCGAGTGCCTGGGCGGCTCGGACTGCCGTTTCGGCCAGCGCAACTTCCTGCACTCCGCGGTCGTCTCCGGCCCCACCAAGCTCCAGGGCGCCGACCTGGTCATCCCCGACCTGCGCGGCGGCTTCTCGTACCTCATCGCGGCGCTGGCGGCCGAGGGCACGTCCCGCGTCCACGGCATCGACCTCATCAACCGCGGCTACGAGAACTTCATGGAGAAGCTCGTGGAGCTGGGCGCCAAGGTCGAACTGCCGGGCAAGGCACTCGGCTAGGCGCCGGCTGACGCCGAATGGGCGGCCCCCCTGGTCAGGGGGGCCGCCCATTCGGCGTCTCAGCGCCCCACAAGGGGCGCGGGGAACTGCGCGACCAGCCACGACGGGCCGGCAGTCACCCACGGTGCCCAGTCGAACGACGCTCCGGTGGACCGGCGCTCGAACGGAGCGGTTACTTGCCCTTGGCCGCTTCCTTGAGCTTGCTGCCCGCGGTGACCTTCACGCTGAAGCCGGCCGGGATGTTGATGGGCTCGCCGGTCTGCGGGTTGCGCGCGGTGCGGGCGGCACGGTGGGTGCGCTCGAAGGTCAGGAAGCCGGGGATGGTGACCTTCTCGTCGCCCTTGGCGACGATCTCGCCGACGGTCTCGGCGAACGCGGCCAGCACGGCGTCGGCGTCCTTGCGGGTCACCTCGGCGCGGTCGGCCAGCGCGGCCACCAGCTCACTGCGGTTCATGTTGTTACTCCCGTGTTTTTCTTGCCGTTGGGGTGTGCCACGCGGCGGAGCCGCCCGAGGCACTGCGATGCCGATGCGCTCGCGCCCTTGGGGGTGCCCCCGGGGACGTAGTCCCTGGGGGAGCATCCTGCCCCTACCTGCGGCGGGAAAGCCAATCCGGCACCCGTAGGAGTCGTGAGAACACCCTGGGGAGTCACACGAAAAGCGCCTGCTCGGCCGTCACCCTAGAGCGCGGCCGGCGTCTTGGGGTTCCACGACGCGCCGGTGCGGGGGGCCGCCGTGGTGATGCTCACAGCCCCCTGCACAGTACGACACGCCTCCGTCAGGCCGTCGCCCCGGCGGCCTTGGCGGCCTCACGGACCGCCCCGGCCACCGCGCCCGCGACCTTGTCGTTGAAGACGCTCGGGATGATGTAGTTGGGGTTCAGCTCGTCCTCGGTCACCACGTCGGCCAGGGCCTTCGCAGCGGCAAGCATCATCTCGGTGTTGACCGTGCGGGACTGCGCGTCCAGCAGACCGCGGAAGACACCCGGGAAGACCAGCACGTTGTTGATCTGGTTCGGGAAGTCGGAGCGGCCGGTGGCCACGACGGCCGCCGTCTGCCGAGCGACCGCCGGGTCGACCTCGGGGTCCGGGTTCGCGAGCGCGAACACGATGGCGCCGTCGGCCATGGCGGCCACGTCGTCGCCGTCCAGGACGTTCGGGGCCGAGACGCCGATGAAGACGTCGGCGCCGCGCACGGCCTCCTTCAGGGTGCCGGTGAGGTTCTCGGGGTTGGTGTTGTCGGCGATCCAGCGCAGCGGCGAGTCGGCCGGCGCGTTGACCAGGTCTTCGCGGCCCGCGTGGACGACGCCGTGGATGTCGGCGACGACGGCGTTCTTCAGACCGGCCGCGAGCAGCAGCTTGAGGATGGCCGTACCGGCCGCGCCGGCGCCGGACATGACGACCCGGATGTTCTCGATCGCCTTGTTCGTGACGCGCAGGGCGTTGGTCAGGGAGGCGAGTACGACGATGGCGGTGCCGTGCTGGTCGTCGTGGAAGACCGGGATGTCGAGCGCCTCGCGCAGGCGGGCCTCGATCTCGAAGCAGCGCGGCGCGGAGATGTCCTCGAGGTTGATGCCGGCGAAGCCGGGGGCGATCGCCTTGACGATCTCCACGATCGCGTCGGTGTCCTGGGTGTCCAGGCACAGCGGCCAGGCGTCGATGCCGGCGAAGCGCTTGAAGAGGGCCGCCTTGCCCTCCATGACGGGCAGCGCGGCCTTGGGCCCGATGTTGCCGAGGCCGAGCACGGCGGAGCCGTCCGTCACGACCGCGACGGAGTTGCGCTTGATGGTGAGGCGGCGGGCGTCCTCGGGGTTCTGGGCGATGGCCATGCAGACGCGCGCCACACCCGGCGTGTAGACCATGGAGAGGTCGTCACGGTTGCGGATGGGGTGCTTGGACTGCATCTCGATCTTGCCGCCGAGGTGCATCAGGAACGTACGGTCGGAGACCTTGCCCAGGGTGACGCCCTCGATGCCGCGCAGCTTCTCGACGATCTCGTCGGCGTGCGCGGTGGAGGAGGCCGCGATGGTGACGTCGATGCGGAGCTTCTCGTGGCCGGACGCGGTGACGTCGAGGCCGGTCACCGAGCCTCCGGAGGACTCCACGGCGGTGGTGAGCTGCGAGACGGCGGTTCCGCTCGCGGGCACCTCCAGCCGGATGGTCATCGAGTAGGAGACGCTGGGCGCCGTTGCCATGGCCGACTTCCTCTGCTTTCACCGTGTCGCGAGTTGTGCCGTCCGATCGTCGCACCTACCGCCGAGTACGTGGTAGCCGGCCTGGGTTGCGGACGTTTTGTTCACGCGAGGTTCTCTGCCGGATTACTGGTTTCGGAAAACCACTTCCACCATACGAGAAACGATCGTGCAGAGAAAGAGGGCGGCGGGGCAAAGAAGGAGGCCCACGTCACATCCGTGACGTGGGCCTCCCACACGTTCATGACACCGACCCGCCATGCTCGCCTCGCGGCAAGTGGTCGCTCGTAGCGACGAAGGTTGGGCCCGGGGGCTTGGATCGGGCCGGTGCCACGTCAAGGCTAACAAACGGATCCCGTAGACCCATTCCCCCGGCCGGAGTTCATGAGGATCTCATCCCTCAGCAGGTCCGGAACCCCCGCCGCGTCCGGCTCGTCCCGCTCCCCCGACACCACCGTCAGCTGCTGGGTGGCCCGGGTCAGCGCCACGTACAGCACGCGCAGCCCGGCCGGGGACTCGTCGGCGATCTCCGCGGGCGAGACGACGACCGTCGCGTCGTACTCCAGGCCCTTGGCCTCCAGGCTGCCGAGCGCGACGACCCGGTCGCCGAGCCCGGCCAGCCAGCGCCGGGCCTCCTCGCGCCGGTTCATCGCGACGACCACGCCGACCGTGCCGTCCACCAGGTCCAGCAGCCGCTCGGCCTCCGCCCGCACGGTCTGCGCCGTCGAGCCCTCGACGACCGCGAAGCGCGGTTCCACCCCGGTGGACCGAACGGCGGAGGGGGACTCGGAGCCGGGCATCGCGAGCGCCAGCACCTTCGCGGCCAGCTCGGCGATCTCAGCCGGGTTGCGGTAGTTCACGGTGAGCCGGAAGCGGCGCCGCGGCCGGCTGCCGAGGGCCTCGTCGCGCGCCTCGGCCGCCTCGTCCGGGTCGGACCAGGAGGACTGCGCGGGGTCGCCGACGACCGTCCAGGTGGCGTGCCGGCCGCGGCGGCCGACCATGCGCCACTGCATCGGCGTGAGGTCCTGCGCCTCGTCCACGATGACGTGCGCGTACTCGGTGCGCTCCTGCGCGAGCCGCTCGGCACGCTCCCGCTGCGACTCCTCGCGCACCGGCATCAGCTCCTCCAGGCCGGTGAGCTGGTCCAGCGGGTCGAACTCGCGCCTTCTGCGCGGCCGGGCCGGGGCACCGAGGAGCGCCTGGAGCTCGTCGAGCATGGCGATGTCGTGCACCGAGTGGCCGTCCCGCTTCAGCGAGCGGGCGACCTTGCGGACCTCGCCGGGGTTGAGGATCCGCCGGGCCCAGCGGCCGAGCCGCTTCTCGTCGGCCATGGCCGCGAGCACGGCCGCCGGGGTCAGCTCGGGCCACCAGGCGTCCAGGAAGCCGATGAACGCGTCCTCGCCGCTGACGTCCTCGTCGAAGGACGAGCGCAGTTCGGCGGCCAGCTCCGGGTCGTTGTGCCGGCCGGCGGCGCCGGATCTCGCCCACAGGGCGTCCAGCAGCAGCCTGCGGGCGCGCGGGCGCAGCAGGTTGACCGGCGCGGTGCCGCCGAGGGCGGTACGGCGGATACGTTCCAGCTCGGCCGCCTCCAGCTCCAGGCGGCGCCCGAAGGCGACCACGCGGAGGCGGTTCGGCGGCGCGTCGAAGACCCGCGGCCCGGCGCCGGCGCCGGTGTCCGTGTCGGTGTCCGTGTCGGTGTCGTCGTCCAGGGCGAGCTGTCCCGCCGGAGCGGCCGGGCCCAGCTCCAGGGCGCCCCGGGCGGCCTTGCGCAGCACCTTCAGCATCCGGTACGAGCCCTTGGCGCGGGCCACGGCCGGGGAGTCGTACAGGGTGGCCTCCGCGCCGTCGACCAGGGAGCCGATCGCGCGGATCGCGACCTGACCCTCCTCGCCGAGCGAGGGCAGCACGCCCTCGGTGTAGGCGACCAGCAGCGGGGTCGGCGAGACGATCAGGATGCCGCCCGCGTAGCGTCTGCGGTCCTGGTAGAGCAGGTAGGCGGCGCGGTGCAGGGCGACGGCGGTCTTGCCGGTGCCCGGGCCGCCCTCCACGTAGGTGATCGAGGCGGCGGGGGCCCTGATGACCAGGTCCTGCTCGGCCTGGATCGAGGAGACGATGTCCCGCATGGTGTGGCCGCGGGCCTGGCCGAGGGCGGCCATCAGGGCGCCGTCCCCGATGACGGGCAGCTCACGGCCGTCGAGGAAGGCCGTCAGCTCGGGCCGCATCAGGTCGTCCTCGACGCCGAGCACCCGGCGCCCCTTGGACCGGATCACCCGGCGCCGTACCACCCGGCCCGGCTCCACGGGCGTGGCCCGGTAGAAGGGCGCGGCGGCGGGCGCGCGCCAGTCGATGACGAGCGGGGAGTAGTCCTGGTCGAGGACACCGATGCGCCCGATGTGCAGCGTCTCGGCGATCTCGGCGGTGCCGTCCTCCCGCACGGCGCCCTCGGCGGGCTCGACCGCCGTGTACGCCCCGTCGGGCCCCTTCTTCCCGTCCTTGCCGGGCAGCAGGTCGATCCGGCCGAAGAGGAAGTCCTCGAACTCGTTGTTCAACCGGTTGAGGTGGACACCGGCCCGGAAGACCTGCGCGTCCCGCTCGGCCAGCGCGCCAGGGGTGCCGACCTGGCCGCGCTGGGCGGCGTCGTGCATCAGGAACTCGGCTTCGTGGATCTTCTCCTCCAGCCGCCGGTACACCCGGTCCAGGTGTTCCTGTTCGACGCCGATCTCCCGGTCACGGACGGAGTCGTTTCCGTCGCTGACCGAGCCGACCGCGGACTGCTGAACCTGAGCGGCCACCTGGCCCCCTTCTGACGTGCTGGGCAGCCGTCAACCGTACGCGAAGGGGGGCCCGGGAGGCTACGGAAGGCCGTCAGGCGCGCTGAGTGCGCACCGAAGGGGCGCGGGCAACCGCGTGACCGACCACGAAGCACCCGCGCCCGGTGACGGACGGCGCGTGCCGCTACGCGTCGACCTGGACGAGCTTCTTGCCCTCGAACGTCACCACCTCGAAGTGGTCGATCTCGTTCGGCTGGAAGGCCGCGGCCCCGCCGATGTACAGCGGTTTCTTCGCGGCCTCGGTCTTGGCGTCCGGCATGCCGTACCCCCAGTCCGGCACCGACCACGACGACATGGTCACACGCTGCCCGTTCTTGGCGACGAGCACCAGGGAGCACTTCAGCGGGCCCTTGACGTTCTTCAGCTCCAGGACCGCCTGGGTGCCCCAGTCCTTGCGCGCCATGGCGACGGTGGCGCTGACATGGGTCGACGCGTCCGTGGCGGACTTCTTGTCGGACATGGTCCGGAAGGTCGACTGGGCCGGGCTCGCGGCGACCTGGCCGCCCCCGTCCGAACCGCCGCCGACCGCCACCGCGGCCAGCGGGCCGGCGATGATCAGCGCGGCCGCGGCCGCGATCATGTAGAAGCCGCGTCGGCGCTTCTGGGCGCGCTTCTCGGCGACCTCGTCGACCAGCTTCTCCACCAGCCGCGGACTGGGCTTCGCGGACAGCGATTCACCGATCGCGGGCGTGCTGCCGGAGCCCGGCAGGTCCGCGAGCGCGGCCAGCATCGGTTCCATCCCGGCCAGCTCGTCCAGCTGCTGGGCGCACCATTCGCAGCCGGCGAGATGCGCCTCGAAAGCGGTTGCCTCGGCGTCGTCGAGGATCCCGAGGGCGTAGGCGCCGACGGTCTCGTGTTCGCTCGGCACCGAAGATCCCTGACTGGGGTTCATGGGCCCAGACATACCCGGACCACCCGGTCCGAAGCCCTGCATTCCCCCGTACCCATTGCTCATCACGCCGTCACCCCCCGCTCCTCCAGTGCCAGCTTCATCGACCGCAGGGCGTAGAACACCCGGGAACGGACAGTGCCGCTCGGTATGCCCAGCGTCTCGGCCGCCTCATTGACGGTACGCCCTTTGAAGTACGTCTCGACGAGTACCTCCCGGTGTGCCGGGGTCAGGTCGTCGAGCGCGTCCGACAGCGTCATCAGCCACAGCGCCTTGTCGATCTCGTCCTCCGCGGGGATGACCTCCAGCGGCGACGGATCGACCTCCTGCGGCCGGGCCTGCCGGCTGCGGTGGCCGTCGATGACGATGCGGCGTGCGACCGTCACCAGCCAGGGGCGTACCGAACCGGTCGCCCGATTGAGCTGACCGGCGTTCTTCCAGGCACGGATGAGTGTTTCCTGTACGACGTCCTCGGCGCGCTGCCGATCACCGGCGACCAGCCGCAGGACATACGCGAGCAGAGGTCCGGCGTGCTCTCGATACAGCGCACGCATCAGCTCCTCATCCGGCTCCGAGGGCTGTGAGGACATGCGATGTCGGGCCCTCATTCCACGTTCATTGGCCACGGCCGCATCCTTGCGCACGCCCACCTCCGGTGTCCGGGGGTTCCCCCAGTCGGTCGCTCGCCCACCCGTACGCAGTGGGGCGGCCCGGTGTTCAAAGCGGAGGGGCAGATTTCCCGGGGACGACGTGACGAGCGGGACATGCGAGCACATTCCCACCGGCCGATCTTTACTTTTCCGGCACATCACCGGGAGCGCCGGCCAACTCCCGTGTAGGCGGCAACGAAACGCGGTGTAGCGAAGATCACGTCCGCTTCGGGGCTCCGGCGCCCTCAGGCCCGGGTGAGCGCGGCCCGCCGCCGGTGCCGGGCGACCCGCTCCCGGTTCCCGCACACCTCGCTGGAACACCAGCGCCGGCGCCGCCCACGGGACGTGTCGACGTACACGAGGGGACAGTTGTCCCCCTCGCACTCCCGCACGGCGGCCCACGCCACGGGGTCGGTGAGCAGTTCGACGGCGTCGCGGGCGACCACGGCGAGCAGGGCGGCGCAGCCGGGCGGTCCCGCCAACTCCCGCACGAGAGCCCCGTCCTCGCCGCGCACGGCCAGCGGCGCCGGGGGCGCGGCCCGGGCCACCTCGTTGACCCGGCCGAGGGCGGCCCCGTACGCCGGTGTCCGCGCGCCCCGCACGCACCGCACCAACAGCCCGACGTCCCGCCGCAGTTCCCGGAAGCGGGCCGGCCAGGAGCCGTCGGCGTGCTCCAGCGGCGTACCGGCCGGCACGAGGCCGGCAGCCCCGATCCACGCGGACAACGCCGCCACCCCGTCCAGCCGTTCGCCCGGGTGCGTGGTGGCGAGCAGGTCCAGGCACACCCGCCCGGCATCGAACCGCAGCTCGTACGGGGGCGTGGCGCTGTCGAATGCCATGTGCGAGTCACCGCCTGGGCAGGAACCGTGCGGAAGCGTGCGGGGAACGGTTGCGTCCCCCTCCTCACAGTGCCCGTCCCGAGGGTGCGCCGGAACCCCCCGTAGCGGGGTTCCGTTCACCCCTGCCGGGCTCGCGGGGTCCGGTCCGGCCCGATCCGCACGGAAGACCTCAGTCGTCCGCGTACTTCGCGTCCGTCGCCGGGTCCAGGGCCAGGCGGTAGCCCCGCTTCACCACCGTCTGGATCAGTTTCGGCGCCCCGAGGGCCGTGCGGAGTCGGGCCATCGCCGTTTCCACGGCGTGTTCGTCGCGGCCCGCGCCCGGCAGGGCGCGGAGCAGGTCGGCGCGGGCCACCACCCAGCCGGGGCGGCGGGACAGGACGCGCAGGAGGGACATGCCGGCCGGGGGGACGGGCCGGAGGTCGCCGTCGACCAGGACCGCGTGGCCGCGGATCTCCACCTGACGGCCGGCGACGGGCAACGACCGTGCCCGGGCCGGGAGTTCCCGGCACAGGAGCTGGACCAGGGGCCCGAGGCGGAAGCGTTCCGGCTGGACCGTCCGCACCCCGCGGGCCTGGAGGGGGAGCGCGGTGACCGGGCCCACGCAGGCCGGGAGGACCTCGTGGGCCAGGGCCGAGAGCAGCTCGTCCAGCAGGCCGCGGTCCTCCGCGCGGGAGAGGAGGGAGGCCGCGGCGGGGGCGCTGGTGAAGGTGAGGGCGTCCAGGCCGCGGCTGACGGCCGCGTCCAGGAGGCGGTCCAGGGGGCCGAGGTCCGCCGGGGGCATCCAGCGGTAGACCGGGACCGGCAGGACCTGCGCCCCGGCGGCGCGCAGCGACTCGACGAAGCCGGGCAGGGGTTCGCCGTGGAGCTGTACGGCGATCCGGGTGCCGTCGACGCCCTCCCCCAGGAGGCGGTCGAGCACCTCGGCCAGGGACTCCGACGACGGTGACCACTCCTCCGTGAGTCCGGCCGCCCGTATGGCGCCCTTGACCTTCGGGCCGCGGGCCAGCAGCCGTGCCCCGCCCAGCCGGCCGAGCAGCCGCTCACCGAGACCCCAGCCGTCGGCGGCCTCGACCCAGCCCCGGAAGCCGATCGCCGTGGTGGCCACGACGACGTCCGGTACCTGGTCGATGATCTCCTTGGTGGCGGCGAGCAGTTCGGCGTCGTCGGCGAGCGGCACGATCCGCAGGGCGGGGGCGTGCAGCACGCCGGCGCCGCGCCGCTGGAGCAGGGCGCCCAGTTCGTCGGCGCGGCGCGCGGCGGTGACGCCCACGGTGAAGCCGGCGAGGGGACCGTGCTCGGGTTGCTGCTCTTCGTCGTACATGGGCTCTCCCAGGGTCTTTCGTCTGGCTCAGGCCGGATCAGGGAGCGGTCTCAGGGCCCGCGAGCCCGGCGTGATCCAGACGGAAGGCCCCGACTGACCGGCACGCCGACCGAGCCTGTCAACGGGCCGTGACGGGCTCGGTTCGGTGCGGTGTCGCCGGTGTTACGTCACACCTCGGCGTGGCTGAGCCGGGACCCGGCCTCCGAAGCCGCCGCCGTGGCCGGAACCCGTCCGGCGGGGCGGCGGAGGTATACGGTCCAGGTGACCGCGAAACAGACGGCGTAGAAGGCGAGGAAGGCGACGAACGCGCCGGTGCCGGAGCCGTGGGCGAGGAAGGACTGGCGGAAGGCGAGGTTGATGCCGACGCCGCCGAGCGCGCCGACCGCTCCGACGAGGCCCATGGCGGCGCCGGACAGCCGCCGGCCGTGGGCGACGGCCGCCTCGCCCGCCAGCCCGGCGGCCAGGGCCTTGGCCTGGAAGATGCCGGGAACCATCTTGAACGCCGAGCCGTTGCCGAGCCCGCTGAGCATGAACAGGACGACGAAGGCGCCCACGAACAGGGGCAGCGAGTCCTCCAGGCCCGCGACGATGAGCACGGCGGTGGCGGCGGCCATGCCGGCGTAGTTCCACAGCGTGATGCGGGCGCCGCCGTAGCGGTCGGCGAGCCGCCCGCCGACGGGCCGGAGGAGGGAGCCGAGCAGCGGGCCGATGAAGGTGAGGTACGCCGCCTGCAGCGGGGTCCGGCCGAACTGGTTCGTCAGCACCTGGCCGAAGGCGAAGCTGTAGCCGATGAAGGAGCCGAAGGTGCCGATGTAGAGGAAGGACATGATCCAGGTGTGGGCGTCCCGCGCCGCGTCCTTGGCCGCACCGGTGTCGTTCGTCACCGTGGCCAGGTTGTCCATGAACAGCGCGGCGAGTACGGCGGCCACGACGATCAGCGGGATGTAGATCCCGAGCAGCAGGCGCGGGCCGCCGCCGGCGCCGATGACGGCGAGTGCGGCGAGCTGGACCACGGGTACGCCGATGTTGCCGCCGCCGGCGTTGAGACCGAGCGCCCACCCTTTCCTGCGCAGCGGGAAGAAGGCGTTGATGTTGGTCATCGAGGAGGCGAAGTTGCCCCCGCCGATGCCGGTCAGCAGGCCCACCAGGAGGAAGGTGGAGAAGGACGTCCCCGGCTCCGTCACCACGAACGCGGCGACGGCCGGGAGGAGCAGCAGGCCCGCCGAGACGACCGTCCAGTTACGGCCGCCGAAGACGGCCACGGCGAAGGTGTACGGCACCCGGACGACCGCGCCGACCAGCGTGACCATCGAGGTCAGCAGGAACTTGTCGGCGGGGGTGAGCCCGTACTCCGGGCCCATGAACAGCACCAGCACGGACCACAGGGTCCAGACGGAGAACCCGATGTGCTCGCAGAGCACGGAGAACCAGAGGTTCCGGCGCGCGATCCGCTCCCCCGCCGCGCGCCAGAAGCCCTCGTCCTCCGGGTCCCAGTGCTCGATCCAGCGGCCACTGCGACGGGTTGGGGCCGGGGCTGTCATCACGCCTCCACGGTGCTCGGGCTGCTCGGTCTGCCGACCGCTGACTGGGCCCGAAGGTAGGGACGGCGCGTTTCCGTGCCCGTGGCCGTGCGTGACCGCACGGGAACGTTGCTCTCACCGGGCGCGCGGAACGACGGTGAGGCGGCGGCGCCGGGCCGTCGTCCGGCGGCGGCTGCCGGGCCGTCGTCCGGCGGCGGCTGCCGGGCCGTCGTCCGGCGGCCCCGGCCCGGCGCCGGCCGGGGCGCGGGAACCCCCGGGCCGGGCCGCGGCGCCTCAGCGTTCGGCGTGCATCACGTCCGCGTCGGCGGCCGGGAGCCACCCGCCGGCCGGCCGCGTCAGCCACCCCCGCGCCCGCGCGATCCCGGCCACCGCCCGGCGCAGCGCGTCGAGTCCGGGATGGGCCAGGCCCCTGCGCCAGACCAGGGAGACGGGGGACAGCGGAACGGGGTCGACGAGGGGGCGCCGTACGGTGCCCGGCATGGGCGGGAAGTCCACGACGGCCAGCACCGGGGTCCGGGTCTTCGCCATGACACGGCCGAACTCCTCGTTGCCGACGGCCACGGGCTGGGGCGGGGCGAGCCGGATGGACCGGCCCTTGAAGAGGCGCACGGCCAGGTCGGTCCACTCCCGGGTACGCGGGTTGCCCGCGCCGGCGTACACGGTCTCCCCGGCCAGCGCGGACAGCGGCACCTCGGGCAGGCGGGCCAGCGGGTGGTCCGCGGGCAGTACCACGGCCATCGGCTCGTACCGCACCGGCTGTTGCTCCAGGCCGGAGCGGAGCGCGGGGTCGAGCCCGGCGAAGCGGCCGAAGGAGGCGTCCAGACGGCCGGCGAGCAGCTCGGCGGCGGCTCCGGTGAGGCCGCTCTCGTAGCGGGCCATCAGCTCGCAGCCGGGGGCGAGTTCCCGGGCCCGGAGCAGTACGAGGCGTCCGGTGACCAGGCCCGTGGTGTTGAGGTCGACCAGCAGCGGGCGGGACTGGCCGGCCGCGAACGCGGCGAGCAGGTCGTCCTGGGCGGCGAGGACCCGGCGTGCGTGCGGCAGCAGGCGTTCGCCGTCCGGGGTCGGTGTGACCTGCCGGGTGGTCCGCAGGAACAGCTCGGTGCCCAACTCGCGCTCCAGCCGCCGCACATCCCTGCTGAGCGCCTGCTGGGCGACGTACAGGCGGGCCGCGGCCCGGGTGAAGTGCAGTTCCTCGGCGACGGCGACGAAGGCGCGCAGCAGGCGGGGGTCCAGGTGGGCGGGGGCGGGCATGACGGCGAACTTACAACGCATGCGCGTGAATCGGCACGCGGAAGGTGTTGGACCCGGTGATCCGCCGCGGGTGAACGTAGCCGTATGCCGCAGCAGACCACCAAGGACAGTCCGACACCCGGTCCGATACGCAGCAGGGGCCGGGGGTCCGCGGGATACCGGCGCCTCTTCGCCCTCCCCGGCGCCCGCGCCTTCACCGCCGGTAACCTCCTGGCCCGTCTCCCCATGGGCATGTTCAGCGTGAGCGCGGTCGTGATGATCGCCGGCGCCCGGGGCTCGTACGCCCTCGCCGGTGCGGTCACCGCGACGGGGCTCGCGGCGACCGCGGTCGCCGGGCCCTGGCTCGCCCGGCTGGTCGACCGGCACGGACAGGCCCGGGTCGCGCTGCCGGCCACCGTCGTCTCCGTGCTCGGCAGCCTGGCGCTGCTGCTGTGCGTCCGCTACGACGCCCCCGGCTGGACCCTGTTCGCCGCCTACGCCGGCACCGCGGGCACCCCCAACATCGGCGGTCTGTCCCGCGCCCGCTGGGCCCATCTGCTGCGTGACGAGCCCGGCACGCTGCACACGGCGAACGCCTTCGAGCAGGCCGCGGACGAGCTGTGCTTCATGCTCGGCCCGGTGCTCGCGTCCTTCCTGACCGGGACGTTCTTCCCGGAGGCGGGCACCCTCGTGGGGGCGGTGCTGCTGCTGGCCGGGATGGCGCTGTTCACCGCCCAGCGGGCCACCGAGCCGCCGCCCCGGGCCCGTTCGAAGGCGCCGTCGCCGCTGCGCGGTCCCGGCATCCCGCCGCTGCTGCTCTGTTTCACGGCCACCGGCGCGGTGTTCGGCTCGATGGAGGTCGTCA
Source organism: Streptomyces sp. NPDC042638 (assembly GCF_040647235.1). Lineage (NCBI taxonomy): Bacteria > Bacillati > Actinomycetota > Actinomycetes > Kitasatosporales > Streptomycetaceae > Streptomyces > Streptomyces sp. NPDC042638. The sequence goes on along the minus strand of NZ_JBEZBT010000024.1, from coordinate 73,852 downwards.
CGATCGCGTACGCCGACACGCTGGGGCAGCGTGCGGCGGCGGGTGCCGTGCTCGCCCTCCAGGCGGCCGGCTCGTGCGCGGCGGGACTGGCGTACGGGACGCTGAAGCCGGCCGGTCCCCGGCTGCACCGGTGCCTGGCCGCCATGGCGGCACTCATGGCGCTGCCCTGGGCGGCGGCCGGCTCGGGCTCGCTCGTGGTGCTCGCCGGTGCGCTGCTGGTCGCGGGCATGGCGACGGCGCCCACCATGGTGACGGCGATGACCCTGGTGCAGCGGCTCACCCCGGCCGACCGGCTGAACGAGGGCATGAGCCTGATGGTGACCGGACTGCTCACCGGCATCGCCTGCGGCTCGGCGACGGGCGGCTGGGCGACGGAGCACCTCTCCCCCGCCGCCGCCTTCGCGGTACCGGCCGCGGCGGCCGCACTGGCCCTGTGCGTCGGCCTGGTACCGGAGGCCGCGAGGCGCGTCGGTGCGCGTCGGTTCCCGCAGGACGCGGGACCACAACGGTCAACCTGCGCACGCAACTCGATCGAGGCACGACCCCTTACGGACGGCGACCGGAAGTAAGCGGATCGTTATCAACGTGACCGATCCCACACGATCGGATTTCGTCTACGACCGGGAACGGTGACACCCCCCGGCCGACGTAGCCACACCCCCCACGCACCCCGCCGCGCCGACGCACCCGTAACGGCCGTGAACTGCGACAACCGTCAACGACCCCGTTCGTGATCCGGCGGGCCCACGGGCACCCCCGGGACCCTACCGAGAAGTACAGCAATCAACTGATCGTCAAATAGACAATTGGCAAGGGAGTTGGACCCCGACGCGCCCCCAACTCGGCCGGTGTGACGCGTGTGACCCGGTAGGCTCATCCCAACATCGTCTCTCGTGACGCACTTCGCGATCGGCTCATCCCGATCGGGGCCGTTCGTGCTCTGCGACCGAGAGGAGGTGTGCGCGTGGAGAACCCGCCCCAAGGCGGCGGGCGGGACAACCGGAAGACCGTCAGGAGGATCTTCGGTTGGCTGGCGCTCCAGGCACTGGGTGCCTGGCTGCGACACCAGCTGGAAAGTCTCTTCTGACGGCGTAAGGCCCCCTGCTGGAACAGGGGGCCCTCGGGGTCTCGCTCCCACACGCCGGCCCTGCGCCCCCGCCAACGGACTCAACAACCGTGGGGGCCAGGGCCACTTTCACAACCGATCTACGTGGACCGCAGTCACCAACCTGGGCCCGACGTCGTCCAACCTCGCGCATTTCAGCGGAAGCATCCACCGGTTCAGCCGCCTAAAAGCAAAGCGAACCAGGTCAGTTGCTCCCACCGTCCGACGATGTGACACGGTCGTGGCCTGGGAATGGTACCCCTAAAGTGGTCCTTCCGAGGAGGGTGAACACGCGCATGGCACGGGGACTGGCCGATTTCAGCCCGTCGGAGCTGCGCGCGCTCCGCATGAACCTCTACGCGCGTCCCGGTGCGGTGGCCATGACGGCGGAGGAGCTGGCGCGGGCCGTCGGGACCACCAAGGCCCAGATACTGGCCTACGAGAACGGGCACCGAGTGCCAGACCCGCCCCGGGTCCGTGCCCTCGCCCGCGCCCTGGGCACCCACCCCTCCGCCCTGATGAACCCCGAGGGCCGGGCGTCCTGGGACATCGCCGACGTACGCCGCGCCTGCGGCCTGCGGGCACGGGATGTCGTGGACGAGGTCGGGGTGTCACCCAAGAACTACCGGCGGTTCGAGATCGAGGGCATCGTGCCCAGCCGGCGCCCGCGCTTCCTCGACGAGGTGGCGGCACTGTTCGCCATACCCCGCTCCACCCTGGAGCGCGCCGTGAACCGCACCCCGGCCGTCCGCAGACGCCAGGAGCGGGCCGCGGAGCTGATCGGGGCCCTGGCCGAGCGCTATGTGCCCGCGCCGGGGCCGTGGAAGGGTCCGGCACCCGACGACCCGTACCTCGTCGAGCTGGCCGCCGCCTACGGCCGGCCCGTGCAGCGCACCAGACGGGTCCTGACCTACGAACTGGGCGAACTGCGGCAGACGCACGTGCGCGCGGAACGGGAGCGGGTGATCGCCGACTTCGACACCGACCGGGACCGGCAGGCCAACGCCCGGCTGGCGCTGATGCGCTGGAGCCAGGTCTACGCCCGGGAGCTCGGCCGTATCGGCCCGCGGATGGAGCAGTTCCACCGCAACGCCCAGCCGTCCACCTCCTGGCAGTTGCTCGTGGACCTGTTCAACGTGGACGCGCACGCCTCCCGGGCCGAGGGGGGCCTGTGGGCGGTGGCGAAACTGCTCTCCGCCGACGTCGAGCCGCTGCCGCCGCACCTGGTCGAGCGGCGGCTTGTCGAGGACGTCCGCGTCTGCCGTCTGACGGCGGCCGGGCTCGCGCACCTCAACACCTTCGCCGGGCTGTACGCGGCGCTGTATCCGGGCGTGCGCCGGCCGCTGCGCTCCGCGCACCGGGCCGGCGGGTCACGCGGCCGGCCGTCGCCCGGGACGGAGACCTTCTCCGTCCCCCATCACGCCGAGCGGCTGGTCGTGCCCCAGACCGCGCTGGACGCGTTCCGCGGTGTGGTGGCGGGCACCAAGTCGTTCGTGACGGTGGAGCTCAGCCCGCATCTGCGCCTCACGGTCGGACCGAACTTCGTGACGGCCGCCCCCTTCGAGGGGGATCTTCCCGATCCGGGGCTGCTGGACGAGGGCTGGAGGGATCCGGCGCAGGCATGACGAAGGCCCCGCCGCTCGAAGCGGCGGGGCCTTCGCCCACATGGGGTACCCCCGAGGGGGTCAGTGGAGATGGCGGGAATCGAACCCGCGTCCAACGGTGCAGAATCAGGGCTTCTCCGTGTGCAGTCCGCTGTGATTTTCTCGGCCCCGGCGATCACGCGAACAAGTCGCCGACGGGCCCAGTCACTGTTAGATTTCCCTCTTCACCCCGTGACCGGGATCAAGGTTTAGTTCCCTAGCTGATGCCAGGATCCGGGTCGGGAACAGCCCCGGGCTGACACTTCGCAAGTCGCTACTTAGGCAGCGAGGGCGAAGGAATCGCGCTTGGTGTTGGCGATTATTTTTTGCGACATATGGTTTACGAGATCATTGCCGCTTCCTCGACACGCTTCCCCTGCTTCGACAGCCGCTGTCGAAACCGATCATCCCCATGTTGTTTTTTCAATCCCCTCCGTGGAGGGGGCGCGCACCCGCTGTGGGGTGCAGTGCCATCGTACGTGACCAACGCACGCCCGTGCCAGCTTATTCCCGGGCGGCCCGGTCAGAGGCCGCGCTCCCTGCGCTTCACCGCCGCGATCGCGCGGTCCGACTCCCGCCGGTCCTGCTTCTCCCGCAGCGTCTGCCGCTTGTCGTACTCCTTCTTGCCCCGCGCGAGGGCGATCTCCGCCTTGGCCCGGCCGTCCTTGAAGTACAGGGCCAGGGGCACGATGGTGTGACCCGTCTCCTGGGACTTCGACTCCAGCTTGTCGATCTCCTCGCGGTGCAGCAGCAGCTTGCGCTTGCGGCGCACCGTGTGGTTGGTCCACGTGCCCTGGCTGTACTCCGGGATGTGGGCGTTGTGCAGCCACGCCTCGTTCCCGTCGATCTGGACGAAGCCGTCCGTCAGCGAGGCGCGTCCCTGCCGCAGCGACTTCACCTCCGTACCGGTGAGCACCAGCCCGGCCTCGTAGGTGTCGATGATCGCGTAGTCGTGCCGTGCCTTCTTGTTCTGCGCGACGATCTTGCGCTTGCCGTCCTTGGCCGCCTTCGCGGCCCCTCCGCCCTGCTTGGGCTGGGACTCCTTCGGTACGTACATTCCCTTGCTCATAGTGCCGCCCATTTTCGCACCATGGAGGGGGTGCGAGGGAAGTCCATTAACGGGACCTACGACGGGTCGCCGAGGCCCGTCAGGACCGTCTGCGCCCGCTCCAGGGCGCTGGACCCCGCCTCCAGGTCGGGCGTGATGCCCCGGCCGTCGACCGTGCGCCCGGCGGGGGTGCGGTAGTGGCCGACGGTCACCTCGGCCACCGAGCCGTCGGGCAGCTTCGTCGGCATCTGGACGGAGCCCTTGCCGAAGGTGCGCGAGCCGATCACCACCGCGCGGCCCCGGTCCTGCAGGGCGCCGGTGAGCAGCTCGGCCGCGCTCATGGTGCCGCCGTCGACGAGGACGACCAGGGGCCGGGTGATGTCGCCGTCCGGGGCGGCGTGCAGGGCGCGCTGGGCGCCGTCGACGTCGTAGGTGGCGACCAGGCCGCCGTCCAGGAAGGCGGAGGCGGTGTCCACCGCCTCGGTGACCAGGCCGCCGGAGTTGCCTCGCAGGTCGAGGACGGTGCGGCCGTCGGCCGGGGCCGCGCTCAGGGCCTCGCGGACCGCGGCGGCGGAGCCCTTGGTGAACGCGGAGATCTTCAGAACGGTGACCCCGCCGGGCAGCCGGCGCACGGTCACGGAGTCGGTGGACAGCTTGGCCCGGTGCAGCGTCTCGCTCCACGCGCGCGTGCCGCGCTGCAGACCGAGGGTGACCGTCGTACCGGCCGGGGCGTCCTCGGCGTCCCCGCGGAGCAGGGCGATCACCTCGGTGACCGGCCGCCCGTCGACGTCGCCGCCGTCGACGCTGCGCAGCCGGTCGCCGGTGCGGATCCCGGCGTCGGCGGCGGGCGAGCCGGGCCGCACCTTCGTGACCTCGATCCGGCCGTCCGGCTCCCGCCGCGCCCACAGGCCGACGCCGGTGTACCGGCCGTCGAGCGCGTCCTGGAACTCCTCGTACTCGCCCTCGGAGTAGACCGCCCCCCAGCGGTCCCCGCTGCGGCTGACGGCCCGCTCCGCCGCTTCCATGGGGGACTTCCCGTCGGCCATCGCCTCGGCGGCGGCCTTCTCGACGGCCTCCTGCCCGCCGACGGGACCCACCGGTCCGACGGCCGCCCCGCGCGCGGGGTCGCCGGGCTCCGGGAGGGAGCCGGTGGCGGCGCCGGTGATCAGCACGCCGGCGAAGACCAATGTCAGGGCGGCCCCGCGGCGGACGCGGCGGGGCTGACAGAACGGGTCACGGCCTGACATGGCGGTGAGTCTAGGACAACGCGAAGGGCCGTACGGGCGGATGCCCGTACGGCCCTCTTGGCATGCGTCACACCTTCAGGTACTTGCGCAGCGCGAAGAACGCCGCAAGTGACGGCATCAGGACACTGGTTGCGAGGATCAGCGGCAGCTTGGTCAACACCGCGTCCCAGCCGACGAAGTTGATGAGCGTGAGCTTGTGGGAGAGGTCCATGCCGTGGTCGATGGTGAAGTACCGGCCGAACACGAGGGCCACACAGGCGAGGCCGCCGCCGATGAGTCCGGCGACCGCGGCCTCCGCGATGAACGGCGCCTGGATGTAGAAGCCCGAGGCACCGACCAGGCGCATGATGCCGGTCTCGCGCCGGCGGCTGAACGCCGAGACACGCACGGTGTTGACGATCAGCAGCAGGGCGACGATCAGCATCATCGCCATCACGGCGAGCGCGCCCCGGTTCATCAGGTTCAGCAGCTGGAAGAGGTTGTCCAGGATGCCCTTCTGGTCCTGCACCGACTGCACGCCGTCGCGCCCGTTGAACGCGCTGGCGATCACCTGGTACTTCTGCGGGTCCTTGAGCTTGATCCGGTACGACTCCTGCATCTGGTCCGGCGTCAGCGAGCCGGCCAGCGGCGAGTTGCCGAACTGCTCCTTGTAGTGCTTGTACGCGTCGTCCTGTGACTCGTAGGTCACCTTCTCGACGACCGTCATGTCATGCAGGTCCGCGAGGATCTGCTTCTTCTGGTCCTCGGTGACCGCGCCCTTGGCGCAGTGGACGTCGTTCTCCGCGTCGTGCTTGTTGCACAGGAAGATCGAGACGTTGACCTTGTCGTACCAGTAGCCCTTCATGGTGCTCACCTGGTCGCTCATCAGCAGCGAGCCGCCGAAGAGGGCCAGGGAGAGGGCGACGGAGACGATGACGGCGAAGGTCATCGTCAGATTGCGGCGGAGACCGACACCGATCTCCGACAGGACGAACTGGGCGCGCATGGCGGGTTCTTCAGGCCTTTCGGGAACTGGGGGCGGTCAGTGCTGGTAGCCGTAGACGCCGCGGGCCTGGTCGCGGACGAGGCGGCCCTTCTCCAGCTCGATGACGCGCTTGCGCATCTGGTCCACGATGTTCTGGTCGTGCGTCGCCATGATGACGGTGGTGCCCGTCCGGTTGATCCGGTCGAGCAGTTTCATGATGCCGACGGAGGTCTGCGGGTCGAGGTTGCCGGTGGGCTCGTCGGCGATCAGCAGCTTGGGCCGGTTGACGAACGCGCGCGCGATGGCCACGCGCTGCTGTTCACCACCGGAGAGCTCGCCGGGCCTGCGGTCCTCCTTGCCGCCGAGCCCGACGAGGTCGAGCACCTGCGGCACGGACTTGCGGATCTCGCCGCGGGACTTGCCGATGACCTCCTGCGCGAAGGCCACGTTCTCCGCGACCGTCTTGTTCGGCAGCAGCCGGAAGTCCTGGAAGACGGTCCCCAGCTGGCGGCGCATCTGCGGCACCTTCCAGTTGGAGAGCCGCGCGAGGTCCTTGCCCAGCACGTGCACCTGACCGTGGCTGCACCGCTCCTCGCGGAGGACGAGCCGCAGGAAGGTGGACTTTCCGGAGCCGGAGGACCCCACGAGGAAGACGAACTCGCCCTTCTCCACCTCGAGGGAGACATCCCTGAGTGCGGGGCGGGTCTGCTTGGGGTAGACCTTGGAGACGTTGTCGAATCGGATCACGGATGCACCACGGGTCGCCGGGGGTAGATGAGCGTGACCATACGCGAACCGGGTGTGCAAGTGCAGTCGCAGGTTGAGGTTGGGCAAGACTTGTACGTATTTGTACCGCACCCTGTCCGCGTCCCGCCCGCGAAGGCCCCGCGCAGGCTCCTGCGGAACCTGGCACAGTGGAAGGGGAACGAGGGGAACGTTCTCGTTCCCGCGAGCGTTGTACATGTGATGGCCGGTGCAAGGAGGGCGAGCGCATGACGTACGACCGGTTGGTGTGCGCGAACTGCGCGTCGCCCGTGAGCGAGGGCCGGTGCCCGGTGTGCCGTGCCAACCGCGAGCGACTGCAGCAGGAGGGCTTCTTCGGGGGCCTGAACGGGCTGAACCCGATGGCTCTGCTGGCGGTCCTGGCGGTCCTGATCGCCACCGTGGCGCTGCTGGCACACCAGACCGCGTGAGACGGTCCGCGAAGACGCCGTAAGGGCCCGGAGCGCGAAGCTCCGGGCCCTTGCGTATGTGCGGTGCGAGCGGTGCGTGAGCGTACGGCTACGCTCAGGCGACGGCGCCGCCCCGGCCGCTCACCAGACGCGGCAGGATACGGAAGCCGATGCCGCCGGCGATCATCGTCGCGGCGCCGACGAGCAGGAACGCGGTCTGCCCGGCACCGGTCTCGGCGAGCTGCTTGTCGCCGCCCTGGGCCACGGTGTCGGAGCCGGTGTCGGTCAGCGCCGAGGAGCCCTCGTCCTGCGGGACGTTGTTGTTGCCGCCGTCGGGGACGGTGTGGTTGCCACCGGTGGTGCTGCTGCCGCTGTCACCGGAGGTGCCGGTGCTGCCGGAGGTGCCGGTCGAGCCAGTGGTGCCGCTGTCACCGGAGGTGCCGGTCGAGCCGCTGTCGCCGGTGGTACCGGTGGTACCGGTGGTACCGGTGGTACCGGTAGTCCCGGTGGTGCCCGTGGTACCGGTGGTTCCAGTGGTACCGGTAGTCCCGGTGGTACCGGTAGTCCCGGTGGTGCCCGTGGTCCCAGTGGTCCCGGTGGTGCCCGTGGTCCCGGTGGTGCCCGTGGTGCCGGTGGTCCCAGTGGTGCCCGTGGTACCGGTGGTCCCAGTAGTGTCCGTTCCAGTGGTGCCGGTGGTCCCAGTAGTGCCCGTGGTACCAGTGGTCCCAGTAGTGTCCGTCCCAGTGGTACCGGTGGTCCCAGTAGTGTCCGTTCCAGTGGTGCCCGTGGTGCCCGTGGTGCCCTCGGTCACACCCACGATCGCGCCCTCGGTCACACCCACGACCGCGCCCTCGGTGGTGCCCTCCGTGGTGCCCTCGGTCGAGCCGGGGCTGTCAGCGCCGTTCGTGGTCACACCCAGGCTGATCGGACCCGCCTGGACGCCGAGGTCCAGGGCGGAAGCCGCGCCGGCCGCGGTGAGCGAGGCGCCGGCCGCGATCACGGCGCCGGCGGCTATCCGCGCGACCCGGATCCGCGTCTTCTTCGTCATATGGTTGCTACCCCCAGTAGCTGTTCGTCGATGGGGCGGTGCGGGGGGCGTGCCGTGATCGACGGAGGCAGCCGGTGACGAAGCGCGTCAACTCGATCCCCCGGTTCACATGCGCCCCTCAGTACGCATGCCGCGCCTCACCCTTCCCATTTTTCAAAGCAACGTCAAGGGCGTTGCGCGCGCAATGTCCAGCAGAGGGATGTTTGCGGGTAATTGAAGCCTGTGAGTGTGATGTAAAACCCAGACAAATGACAACTGCCGCCACAGGGGCGGCAGTTGTCATGTCGACAAAGTTACTTCTCCTGCTGCTTGCGCCAGCGAATTCCGGCCTCCAGGAAGCCGTCGATCTCGCCGTTGAAGACGGCCTCGGGGTTACCGACCTCGAACTCCGTGCGCAGGTCCTTGACCATCTGGTACGGGTGCAGCACGTACGAACGCATCTGGTTGCCCCAGGAGTTGCCGCCGTCGCCCTTGAGGGCGTCCATCTTGGCCTGCTCCTCCTGCCGGCGCCGCTCCAGCAGCTTGGCCTGGAGGACGTTCATGGCGGTGGCCTTGTTCTGGATCTGCGACCGCTCGTTCTGGCAGGAGACCACGATGCCGGTGGGCAGGTGCGTGATGCGGACCGCTGAGTCGGTGGTGTTGACGCCCTGGCCGCCGGGCCCGGAGGACCGGTAGACGTCGATGCGCAGCTCGCTCTCGTCGATCTCGACGTGGTCGGACTGCTCGACGACGGGAAGCACCTCGACACCCGCGAAGGAGGTCTGGCGGCGCCCCTGGTTGTCGTAGGGCGAGATGCGCACGAGACGGTGCGTGCCCTGCTCGACGGAGAGGGTGCCGTAGGCGTACGGCACCTGGACGGCGAAGGTGGTCGACTTGATGCCGGCCTCTTCGGCGTACGACGTCTCGATGAGCTCGGTCTTGTAGCCGCGCTGCTCGGCCCAGCGCAGGTACATGCGCTGCAGCTTCTCCGCGAAGTCCGCGGCGTCGACGCCACCGGCCTCGGCGCGGATGTTGACGAGGGCCTCACGGGAGTCGTACTCGCCGGACAGGAGGGTACGGACCTCCATCTCGTCCAGCGACTTCTTCACCGCGACCAACTCGGACTCGGCCTCGGCGCGGGTGTCCGGGTCGTTCTCCTCCTCGGCCATCTCGAAGAGGACCGCGAGATCGTCGATCCGGCCGCGCAGCGCCTCCGCCTTCCTGACCTCGGCCTGGAGGTGGGAGAGCTTGCTGGTGATCTTCTGCGCCTCGTCCGGGTTGTCCCACAGGGACGGCGCGGCCGCCTGCTCCTCGAGCACGGCGATGTCTGCCCTCAGCTTGTCGAGGTCCAGGACGGCCTCGATCGACTCCATGGTCGAGGAGAGGGACTTCAGCTCTTCGGATACATCGACGACTGCCACGCCTCCAGCGTAACGGCTACGGCAAGCGTCCCCGCCCTCCGCTCGGCCGGATCAGGGTGCCGACGTGCTGTGGGTGTCCTGGGCGGGCTGGTCGTCGCCCCCGGAGGACGCCCAGTAGGCGCCGACGCCCACCGCCGCCGCCAGGACCACCCCGGCCACGCCCAGCGTGATCCGGCGCCGGCGTACGGCGGCGCGGTGCCGGGCCGAGCCCGGCCGGGGCGCGCCGGGGGCCCGGGGAGCGCGCGCGGTGCCGTGTGCGCCTCCGGCCAGCTCGTCCGGCGCCGGAACCCGCATCGACGTGTGCGTGTCCCGGTTGGAGTCCGGTCTGGCCCCCGGCACCAGCGACACGGCCCCCCGCCGCCGCACCGGTGCGCCGTCCGGCTCGGCCGCCGGCGCCGGCTCCTGCGTCTCCTCCTCGGCGAGCCCCGGCTCGTCCACGTCCAGCGGCGGCATCCCGGCCAGCGTGGGCAGCTGCTCGCGCAGCCGTGCCGCCAGCTCCGAGGCGCGCAGCCGGGAGGCGGGGGCCTTGGCCAGGCACTGCACCAGCAGCTGCCACAGCTCCTCGGGGATGCCGGGCAGCGGTACGACGCTCTCGGTGACGTGCCTGCGCAGGACCGCGCCGGGGTGCCCGCCGCCGAAGGGCGTGAAGCCGGCCAGCAGCTCGTACAGGACCGTCGCCAGCGCGTAGATGTCCACGGCGGCCCGCGGCGGCAGGCCCTCCACGATCTCCGGGGCCAGGTAGTCCGGCGTGCCGATGATCTTCGTGGCGCGGGTCCGCTTCGGCGAGTCGATCAGCTTGGCGACGCCGAAGTCGGTGAGCAGAGCGGGGTGGGAACCGCCCGGCCCGAGCGGTCCCTGCATGTCGAGCAGGACGTTCTCGGGCTTGACGTCCCGGTGGACGACCCCGGCCGCGTGGGCCGCCGCCAGCGCGTCGGCGACGTCGGCGACGATCGCCACGGCCGCCTCGGGCGCGAGCCGCCGTTCCCGCTCCAGCCGGGTGCGCAGGTCGGTGCCGCGCACCAGGTCCATGACCAGGGCCAGGTCGTTGCCGTCGACCACCAGGTCGCGCACGGTGACGATGTGCGGGTGCTCCAGGCCGAGCAGCGCGGTGCGCTCCTGCACGAAGCGTCCGACCAGCTCCTGGTCGGACGCGAGGTCCTCACGCAGCAGCTTGATGGCGACGGGGCCGTCCGGTCCCTCACCCAGCCACACCGTGCCGGCGCTGCCCCGACCCAGGATCTGGTTCGCGGTGTACCGGCTGCCGATCTTCCGTGCCAAGGCTGCTCCTACAGACGCGTGTTGCCGACAAAACTACGCGTCCGACGAGCCAACCTTCACCGCGGAGACGGAAATCACCCGGCAGATGTCGACAAATCTCTGAACTGGCGATCAGTTTCCGGACGAGCCGCCCAGATCCTTGATCCAGTGGCCCACCGTGCCGGCCCAGTCGCTCAGCTGGGTCCAGTAGCCCTTGCCGGTGCCGATCCAGTCCTGCAGCGGGGTCAGGTCCCAGATCAGCCAGCCGGCCACGAACAGGATGACGATCGTGAACAGGCAGCCCTTCAGACAGCCGAGACCGGGGATCTTCATCGGGTTGGCGCTGCGCTGCCGCGGCTCCCGGGGCTCCCGCGCGGGCCGCTGCCGTTCGGGGGGCGCGGGCGGCGCGTACCGCTGGGGCTGCTGCGGCTGCTGCGGCGGATAGCCGTATTGCGGAGCCTGCTGCGGGCGCTGCCTGCCGCGCGGCTGGGGCTGCTGCGGACGGCCCTGCGGGGCCGGGCGCGGCTGCTGCTGCGGACGGGGGGCGACCTGCCGCTGGGGGCGGCGGCGCAGCGGGTCCTCGTCCGGGCCCAGGTACTGGATCTGCGTCTGGTCGTTGCGGTCGCGGGCGGCCCGCAGCTGCGTCTGCCAGGGGTGCGGCTGCTGCTCGGGCTGCTGCCCCGGCCCGCCGTACTGACCCTGTCCCGGCTGGCCCGGCTGTCCCGGCGGGACGGGCGGCAGGACGGCCGTCGGGTCCGCCGCGCCCGTGTTCGGCAGGACGGCAGTGGGGTCGGCGGCGCCGGCCGGGCCGCCGGTGTGCGGCAGGAAGCTGGTGGCGGCGTTCGGGTCGTACGCCCCCTGCGGCGCGTTCGTCGGCAGTACCTGGGTGGGGTCGGCGGCCCCGGGCACGCCCGGGACGGCTGCCGGGGCCGGGTCGGGCGCGAGCAGCGCGCCGACGCCCTCCGCCGCGGCGATCTGCGCGGAGTTCGCGTGCACGCCGACGCCCTCGGCGACGACCCGCAGCCCGCGCGCGAGGTTCTCCGCGCTGGGCCGCTCGTCGGGGTTCTTGCGCAGGCAGCGCTCTATCACGGTCCACAGCGGGTCCGGGACGGTGGAGGGGCGGCGCGGCTCGGCGCTCAGGTGCTGGTGCAGGACTTCCAGGGCGCTGCCGCCGGAGAACGGCGGGCGGCCGGTGACCAGCTCGTACAGCAGGATGCCGGCACCGTAGATGTCGACGGCGGAGGTCTGCGGGCGGCCCTCGGCGGACTCCGGGGCGACGTACGCGGGCGTGCCGACGAACTCGTGGGTGCGGGTCAAACCCGGGGAGTCGGCGAGGCGGGCGATGCCGAAGTCGGTCAGCATCGGGTGCATCTGGCCGTCGTACTGCTGGAGCAGCACGTTGGCGGGCTTCAGGTCACGGTGGACGACGCCGTCGGCGTGGCTCGCGGCGAGGGCGTCGGCGATCTGGGCCGTCAGCAGCGCGGCGGCGACCGGGGTGAAGGGACCGCTCTCGCGCAGGTAGCGGTGCAGGTCGGGGCCGTCGACGAGGTCCATGACCAGGGCCAGCAGGTCGCCCTCGACGACCAGGTCGCGGACCCGGACGATGTTGGGGTGGGTCAGGCGGAGCAGGACGGAGCGCTCCCGCAGGAAGCGCATCACGATGTCCGGGTCGCTCGCCAGCTCCTCCTTCAGGACCTTGATCGCGACCGTCTCTCCGGGCTGCCCGGCCACGGCCGCCTCGGCGCCCGCGGTCTCGCGCTGGCGGGCACGCCAGACGGTGCCTGTGGCGCCGCGTCCGAGCGGCTCCTCAAGCAGGTACTTGCTGCCGACTGGCCGCACGTCACGCGCTCCCTGCTGGTTGCTGTTGCTTGCTTGCCTGCATTCCGGTGTTCCGATCCACTGTAGTGCCGTGCTCCTGGGCACTACGTAAGCGTTCCCGGGCAGGTTCAGGGGGTTCGACGGGAAGACGCGTGTCCCGGTCCGCTGGTTGCCGGGACCGGAAGTGACCGATCTCAACTGATCGCCGGTGGGGTGTTGGTCAGGCATTTTTGGGGGCAGAGCCGACCAATCAAGATCACTTCTGCCCGGGTCCCGGGCGCGTTGTCGGTGGCAGGTGCGAGGATGCCTCCAGCAGCTAGCTGGGAGGGCTCCAGCGGCTGCTGGCCGACGTGTTCGTGTGGGGTGGGGGGAAGTCCGCGCCCGCGCAGACCCGCGCAGAAGGGACCGCTGACGCCGATGCAGATCCGGCTGACCGTCGTAGACCCGCTCGGCCCGAGCCCGCAACGCGGCCGCGCCTCGTGCCGCGACGTGCTGGTCACGGCGCCCACGGGCACGGAGCTGGCCGCGGTCGCGTCGGCGCTGGCCGGGGCGGTCACCGGCGAGGGAGGCGCCGGCCGCGAGACCGGCGCCGCCTCCGTGGTGCTGTACGCGGGCGCCGAGCGGCTCGACCTGCGCCGGTGCACCCTCGGCGAGCCCCCGCTGGTCGACGGCGCGGTGCTGTCCCTGGGCGCCCCGGCGGCCTCCGAGCCGCACCCCGAGCTGGACGACGCACCGACCCGGCTGCACGTGGTCGCGGGCCCGGACGCGGGCGGGGTCCATCTGCTGCACGGCGGCCGGATCACCGTCGGCCGCTCGGCCGACGCCGACGTACCGCTGGACGACCCCGACGTCTCCCGCCTGCACTGCGCGGTCACCGTCGGCGCGGACGGCCGCGTCTCGGTCGCCGACCTCGGCTCCACGAACGGCACCTCCCTCGACGGCACGCGTGTGACCGACCGGCCGGTGCGGTTCCCCGCCGGGGGCCTGCTGAGGATCGGCGAGTCCGCGCTGCGGGTCACACCGTCCGGCGGCCCCGGGACGCGGGTCAGGACGGTGCCCGACGGGGAGGGGTGTGTGCGGATCGCCGTGGGGGGCGGGGACGACGGCTCCCCGGACACGGTGTCCGCCCCGCCACGCTCACCCGCCACCACCGACGGCGACGGCACCCCGCGCGGGGTGCCCGCACAGCACGCCTACGGCGCCTGCGACTCCGGCGGCTGGGGTGCCTCCGGCGGCGGTCCGGGCGCTCAGGAGCACCGGCGCGGACAGTCGCCCGTGGTGCCGGGGCAGGCAGGGGCGCCGAGCGCGGAGGGCAGAGGCGCGGGGTCCAGGGCGTCCGGCCGGGCGTCCGGTGCGGTGCCTGGTACGGCGTCCGGTGCGGCTTCCGGGGCGGTGCCTGGTGCGGCTTCCGGGGCGGACACGCACGCGGGGCGCTTCGGTGTCGCAGGCCCGGGTGGGACACCCGGCGCCGCGTACGCCGGAGCGCAGCGCGGTGCGGGCTCGCGCGCGGACGGGCGCAAGGGCACCCCGGTCAGGGGCACGGACGTCCCGCCGGGCATCCGCTCCGCGGACACCGACACCCCGCACGGCTCCCGGCAGGGCGCCCGGCGGCGCGGGCTCGGGGCCTGGGCGCGCCGGCTGGCCGGCGGGCGCGCCGAGCAGCCGGCCGGCACCACGGCGTACGACGTCGGGGCCGTCCACACCGGCGGCGCCCCGGCGGCCGGTGCCCCGAGGCGGCCGGAGACCTGGCCGGACCCGGCCGCCCTGCTGCTCACCGCGCTCGGTCCCGGGCCCCGGCTGTGGGAGCGCGGGCCGGGCCACCCCGAGGCGCTGACCGTGCGGCTCGGGACGGCCGACCGGAGCGCGCCGGACGGCTCGGGTCCGCTGCCGCTGGTGCCGGTGACCGCGGCGCTGCGCGAGGCGGGCGCGCTGGGCCTGGCCGGTCCGCGCCCCCGGCTGTCCGGGCTGGCCCGCGCGGTGCTGGCCCAGCTCACCGCGCTGCACTCCCCCGATCTGCTGGAGATCGTGCTGATCAGCGCGGACCACACGCGGCCGGTGGCGGACCGTACGGCCGAGTGGGGCTGGCTCGGCTGGCTCCCGCACGTCCGGCCGGGCCATGGCCAGGACTGTCGCCTGCTGCTGGCCTACGACCGCGAGCAGGCGGCAGCCCGCACGGAGGAGCTGCTGCGCCGGGTGGAGGACCACGCGGCGACGGGCCGGACGACGGCCCACCCCGCGGCGGCACGCGGCACCGACCCGTCGGTGACCGGCGGCCAGGGCGGGACCGCACCGTCCGGCACCCCCGGCGCCCCCGGTGCCCCGGGCGGGAACGCGGTACTGAACCCGGCCGGCGTGTCCGCGCCGGGCGTCCCCTCGCCGGTCTCCGGGCTCCTCGGCGGTCCGGCGGCGGGCGCGCACCCGGCGAGTTCCGGCACCCCCGCGGCCGACCCGCGCCTCGCGAGCCCGGGCGCCCCCGCGGCCGGCCCCCAGGGAAGCCCCGGAATCCCCACAGTCGAGCCGCACCCCGGAACCCCGGGCACCCCGGCGCTCCACCCCCACCCGGCGGCCCCGGGCGCCCCTGCGGCGAACCCGTACCAGGAAACCCCGCGCACCTCCGCACCCGGCCCACACCCGGCAGGCCACCGCGCCTCGGGCAGGTCCGCTCCCCCCACCGCCCCCGCCCAGGAGCCACTGCCCCTCCCCGGCAGCCACGGAGCCGCCGCGGGTCACGAAGCCGCCCCCGGGAGTCACCGAGCCGCCTCCGAAGACCGCGGAACCGTCCCCGGGCGCCACGGAACCGGTGCCCCCACCGGCCCCGTCGCCCCCGCCCCCTCGCGTCCCGAGCGCGAAGGCGTCACCCGCCGGCCCTCCTGGGCTACGGAGGACACCGGGCCTGTCGGTGCCGGCGGCTTCGCGGGGCCGTACACCGTCGTCGTCGTGGACGGGGATCCGGGCGGTTCCGCGCTGCGGGACGCCCTCGCGCGGCTGGCCGTCGCCGGGCCGCGCGCCGGGGTCCATGTGCTGTGCCTCGCCGAGACCGAGCCAGCCTCGCCCCCCTCATCCGTGACGCGGACGTACGAGGACGCGTGCGCGGTGACACCGACGTTCCGGCACTGCGGTGCCGTGGCGCTGCTCAGCGGGGACGTCGCCGCCGGGCTGCAGCTGCTGCGGGTCGCCCCGGGCGGCCCCGTCGGCCCCGGTACGCACGCCGCCGTCGACGCCGTCTCCGCCGCCTGGGCGGAGCGGTTCGCGCGGGCGCTGGCACCGCTGCGCCCGGACGGGCCGCCCGGTGAGCCGGACGCGCGCGTGTCCGCGCCACTGCCGCAGTCGACCCGGCTGCTGGACGAGCTGGGGCTGGCCCGGGCCACCCCGGCGTCGCTGATGGCACGCTGGGCGGACGCGGCCGACGACACGGAGTCGCTGGGCGGGCGGGCGCGGGCGGTGCTCGGTGCCGGACCGCGCGGGCCGGTCACCGCCGACCTCGTGGCCGACGGGCCGCACCTGCTGATCGAGGGACCGGCCGGCAGCGGCCGGACCGAGCTGCTGCGGGCCGTGGTCGCCTCGCTCGCCGCCGCCGAGCGGCCGGACCGGCTGGCCGTGGTGCTGCTCGACGGCCGGGACGGAGTCGGCACGGGCGCCGGGCACGGTGAGGGCCTGCGCGTGTGCACGGACATACCGCATGTGACCACCCACCTGATCGCCAACGACCCGGTGCGCATGCGGGAGTTCGCCCAGTCGCTGGCGGCCGAGCTGAAGCGGCGCGCGGAGTTGCTGGGCCGCACGGACTTCGCCCGGTGGCACGCGGGGCGGGAGGTGTCCGGCCGGATGGTGGCGCAGCGTACGCCCGGCGCCGGGGACCCGCTCGCGCAGCGCGCCTCCGCTGCCGCCTCCGGTGACATAGAGACGCCGCCCAGCTCCACCCTGCGGCTGCGGCCGGGGGCGGCGGCCCGGCAGCGTGCCGGGGCGGCACCGCCGTTGCCCCGGCTCGTGGTGGTCGTCGACGACCTGGACGCGCTGGTCTCCCCCGCGCTCGGTTCGCCGGGCCGGCCCGCCGCGGGCTCGGTGATACGGGCGCTGGAGGCGGTGGCCCGGGAGGGTGAGCGGCTCGGGGTGCACCTGGTGGCGGCGACCGGGACCGGTGGCCGTACCGCGGAGTCGGAGCCGGCGCGCCTGGCGGCCCTGCGGGTCGTGCTGGACGCCCCGCAGCCGGGGCCGGAGCAGCCGGCGCCGGGGCGGGGACGGCTGGCGTCCGCGGACGGGCGGACCGTGGGCTTCCAGGGCGGCCGGGTGACCGGCCGCATCCCGCGTACCGCGACCCAGCGGCCCACGGTGGTCCCGCTGGACTGGCAGCGCATGGGCGACCCGCCGGCCCGCCGGCCCGTGCGGGAGCTGGGCAACGGCCCGACCGACCTGGCGCTGTTGGCGAGCGCGGTGGAGCGGGCGGCCCGGGAGGTCGCGGCGGCGGAGGTGCCGTCGCTCCTCTAGGCGGGCCGGTGCCAGGCGGACCGTGCCAGGCGGACGGGTGCCAGGCGGACCGGTCGTCCCCGAGCGTCGGAAACCCGCGCGCATGCAGCCCTGGTCACGAGCCGGTCACGATGCGCCGGTTGACACCGCAGGCGCTCTTGCCCGCCCGGAGCGGCCCGGCGTACACCGGACCGCACGGGACAGAGTTCTGACGTTCAACGACGTTCAACGGAGAACGACGAACGGGGAAGTGATGCACAGCAAAAGCAGCACGTTCCACAGCCACAGGGCCGTCACCACACTCGCCGCCCTGCTCGCCGGAGCCCTCGCGCTCACCGCCTGCTCCGGCAGTGACGACAAGAAGGACAACGGGGAGAAGAGCGGCGGGCCCACCGGCTCCACCGTCACCCTGCCGAAACTGAACGGCGCCCGTCTGGAGGTGGCCGCCGTCTGGACCGGCGCCGAGCAGGCCAACTTCAAGAAGGTGCTGGCCGAGTTCGAGAAGCGCACCGGCGCGCAGGTCACGTTCGTGCCCGCGCAGGACCCGATCATCAACTTCCTCGGTTCGAAGATCGCGGGTGGCCAGCCGCCGGACGTCGCGCTGCTGCCGCAGCCCGGCGCCATCAAGCAGGCCGTGCAGAAGGGCTGGGCCAAGCCGGTCGGGCCGGAGGGACAGAAGGAGCTGGCGAAGAACTACTCGCAGGGCTGGCAGGACATCGGCAAGGTCGGCGGCAAGCAGTACGGCGTCTACTACAAGGCCGCCAACAAGTCGCTGATCTGGTACAACGCCAAGGCCTTCGAGAACGCGGGCGCCAAGGAGCCGAAGACCTGGCAGGACCTGCTGACCGCGTCGCAGGCGGTGTACGACTCCGGGGTCACGCCCTTCTCGGTGGCCGGCGCGGACGGCTGGCCGCTGACCGACTGGTTCGAGAACGTCTATCTGTCCCAGGCCGGCCCGGAGAAGTACGACCAGCTCGCCCAGCACAAGATCAAGTGGACCGATCCGTCGGTGAAGCAGGCGCTGACCACACTCGCCCAGATCTGGGGCAAGAAGGACTACGTGGCGGGCGGCCAGGACGGCGCGCTGCAGACGGAGTTCCCGCAGTCGGTCACCCAGACCTTCACCGGGGGCGACCAGCCGAAGTCCGCGATGGTCTACGAGGGCGACTTCGTGCAGGTCAACATCGGTGAGACCCAGGCGAAGGTGGGCACGGACGCGAAGGTGTTCCCGTTCCCGGCCGTCGGTTCGGCCGCGCCGGTGGTCTCCGGCGGTGACGCGGCCGTGGTCCTGAAGGACTCCAAGGCGGCGCAGGCGCTGATGACCTTCCTCGCCTCCCCGGACGCGGCCACGATCCAGGCGAAGCTCGGCGGTTACCTCTCCCCGAACAAGAACGTGCCGGTGTCGGCGTACCCGAACGCGGTGCAGCAGAAGATCGCCAAGGCGCTGATCGCGTCCGGCGACGACTTCCGCTTCGACATGTCCGACCAGGCCCCGCAGGCCTTCGGCGGGACGCCCGGCAAGGGTGAGTGGAAGGACCTCCAGGACTTCCTGAAGAACCCGAAGGACATCGCGGGTGCCCAGGCGAAGCTGGAGAAGGACGCGGCGGCGGCCTACGGGAACGGGGGCTGATCCGGCCATGGCGTCGGCAGCGGCGGCCGGGGCCCCACCGGGCCCCGCCGCGCCCCGCGGTCGCAAGAGCGTGACCGGCACCCGCAAGGCCGTGGCAGCCCTGTTCCTGCTGCCCGCGCTGGTGCTGCTCGGCGCGCTCGTGGTCTACCCGATCGGGTACTCGCTCGTCCGCAGCTTCTACAACGCCTCCGGCGACGGCTTCGCCGGTATCGACAACTACAAGACGCTCTTCACCGACGACGGCATCCGGACCGCCCTGAAGAACAACGTCATCTGGGTGGTGTTCGCGCCGACCGTCTCCACCGCGCTCGGTCTGGTCTTCGCGGTGCTCACCGAACGGGTGCGCTGGGGAACGGCGTTCAAGCTGGTCGTCTTCATGCCGATGGCGATCTCGATGCTGGCCGCCGGGATCATCTTCCGGCTGGTGTACGACCAGGACCCGGACAAGGGGGTCGCGAACGCGGTGTGGGTGGGCGTGCACGACACGTTCGCCCAGGCGTCGGCGTTCCCCAAGGCCCATCCGGGCCGCCGGTCGCCGCTGGTGGCCGAGGGTGGCGGCTTCGTGACGCGGACCACCGTGCACGCCGGTCAGCCGGTCAGCCTGCCGCTCGTCGGCGTCGCCCCGGACCAGCTGCCGGACGGCGCGAAGAAGGCCGCCGCCGCGCGCCCGGAGCCGGGGAAGGTCACCGGCACCACCTGGCAGGACTTCACCCGCGGCAAGGGCGTCGGCAGGCTCGGCACGCCCGACCCGTCCGAGGTGGGCTATGCCGGGATGCGGGTGGAGGCGGTGAAGGACGGCAAGGTGGTCGCCTCGGCCGAGGCGGCCGGTGACGGCACCTTCACCCTGCCCGCGTCGGCCGACGGGGCTCGCCTCAGGCTGCCCGCGGGCAACTTCCGGGAGCCGTACAACGGGGTCGACTGGCTCGGCCCGGCCCTGGTCACCCCGGCGATCATCGGGGCGTACGTGTGGATGTGGGCGGGCTTCGCGATGGTGCTCATCGCGGCCGGCCTCGCGGGCGTGCCCCGGGAGCTGCTGGAGGCGGCGCGGGTGGACGGCGCCTCCGAGTGGCAGGTGTTCCGCAAGGTCACCGTGCCGCTGCTGGCCCCGGTCCTGGCGGTGGTCACCGTCACGCTGATGATCAACGTGCTGAAGGTGTTCGACCTGGTGTTCATCATCGCGCCGGGCTCCTCCCAGGACGACGCGAACGTGCTGGCGCTGGAGCTGTACCGCAAGGGCTTCGCGGAGAGCCAGCCGGGCGTCGCGAGCGCGATCTCGGTGTTCCTGCTGCTGCTGGTGATCCCGGTGATGCTGTTCAACATTCGTCGGCTGCGGCGGGAGGTGCGGCGATGAGGCCGGGTTCGCCTCGAAGCGGCCGGGGGTCCGGGGGTCGTCCCCCGGGACGGCACGGCAACATTCGTCGGCTGCGGCGGGAGGTGCGGCGATGACGGTGACCGCCCAAAGCGTCGGGAAGGCCGAGCCGGTCCGGACGGCCGGGGCCAGGCAGTCGGTCGGTTCCCGCATCGCCGGGAGGCTGAGCGGCGGACTGGTCCGCGTGGTGCTGATCGTCGTGGGCCTGTTCTGGCTGGTGCCGACCATCGGACTGCTCGTCTCCTCGCTGCGCGCGCCGCAGGACAT
The DNA here is from genome assembly GCF_040647235.1 of Streptomyces sp. NPDC042638. Lineage (NCBI taxonomy): Bacteria > Bacillati > Actinomycetota > Actinomycetes > Kitasatosporales > Streptomycetaceae > Streptomyces > Streptomyces sp. NPDC042638. Next base: position 53,420 of record NZ_JBEZBT010000024.1, on the reverse strand, counting down.
GAGCGCGAGCGGCTGGTGGACGGTGTTCTCCAAGCCGTCCCAGCTCACCGTGGACAGCTACCAGAAGCTGCTGGAGAACTCCGACATCACCAGCTCCCTGCTGAACACGGTGCTGATCACGGTCCCGGCGACCGTCCTGGTCGTGGTGATCGGGGCGCTGGCCGGCTACGCGTTCGCGTGGATGGAGTTCCCGGGCCGGGACTGGTGGTTCCTGGGTGTGGTGAGCCTGCTGGTGGTGCCCGTGCAGGTGGCGCTGATCCCGATCGCCGAACTGTTCGGCAAGCTAGGGCTGTTCGGGACGATCCTCGGGGTGATCCTGTTCCACACCGGCTTCGGCCTGCCGTTCGCGGTGTTCCTGCTGCGGAACTTCTTCGCGGAGATCCCGCGCGAGCTGCTGGAGGCGGCCCGGCTGGACGGCGCGGGCGAACTGCGCCTGTTCGCACGGGTCGTGATGCCGCTGGGCGGCCCGGCGATCGCCTCGCTCGGCATCTTCCAGTTCCTGTGGGTGTGGAACGACATGCTGGTCGCCCTGGTGTTCACCAAGTCGGGCACGCAGCCGATCACGGTCGCCCTGCAGACACAGGTACGGCAGTTCGGCAACAACATCGACGTGCTGGCACCCGGCGCGTTCATCTCCATGGTGATCCCGCTGGCCGTGTTCTTCGCGTTCCAGAAGCAGTTCGTGTCCGGAGTGATGGCGGGCGCGGTCAAGTAGCGGCGAAAAGGGGAGAATTCGCGGGGCGGGTCTTCAGGGGCCCGCCCCTTCCCGTTCACCTGGAGTAGCCCGAATGCCGTACGGGCCGTAACCAAGTCACTCCGTCGGCCGTTCCCGGGCAGAACGCCCGCGCCGACCGACCCATGGATGCCCCTTGCCCAGGTTCAGTGTCATCGTCCCCGCGTACAAGGTCCAGGCGTATCTCTCCGAGTGCCTGGACTCGGTGCTCTCGCAGTCGTATCCCGATCTGGAACTGATCGCCGTGGACGACTGCTCCCCCGACGCCTGCGGCGCGATCATCGACGAGTACGCGGCCCGGGACGCGCGCGTGAAGCCCGTGCACCTCGCCGAGAACCAGGGGCTGGGCCGCGCCCGGAACGCGGGGCTCGCCGAGGCGGCCGGCGACTACCTGGTCTTCCTGGACAGCGACGACACGCTCACCCCGGACGCGCTGCGGTCGGTCGCCGACCGGCTCAAGGAGACCGGCGACCCGGACGTCCTGGTCTACGACTACGCGCGCACCTACTGGGACGGGCGCACTGTGCGCAACCAGCTCGCCGCCCAGCTCACCGAGCAGGGCCGGGCGCCGTTCCGGCTGGAGGACCGGCCGGGGCTGCTGCGGGTGCTGATGGTGGCCTGGAACAAGGCGTACCGGCGCGACTTCGTGCGGGCCCACGGGTTCACGTTCCCGCCGGGCTACTACGAGGACACCCCCTGGACCTTCCCGGTGCTGCTGACGGCCGAGTCGATCGCCACCCTGGACCGGGTGTGCGTGCACTACCGCCAGCGCCGGCAGGGCAGCATCCTGGGCACCACCAGCCGCCGGCACTTCGATCTCTTCGAGCAGTACGACCGGGTGTTCGCGTTCGTCGGCCAACGGCCCGAACTGGACCGGTGGCGCCCGGAGTTGTTCCGGCGGATGCTCGACCACTACGCGGTGGTGTTCACCCGGCGGGGCCGGCTGCCGCGCGGCAGTCACGGCGACTTCCTGCGCCGGGCCCGCGCCCACTACCGCCGCTACCACGTGCCGGGGGCCCGGGTCCGGCCGCGGCACGCCCTGCTCCGCTTCGGGCTGCACCGCACGTTCCGGGCGCTCCAGCTGGCAGCCGCCGTCCGCCGGCGCATGCTGAAGGGCGCGGTGAAGCTGGCCCGCGCCCTGCGCACCGGCGCGCTCCGGCTGCACTACCGGATCCAGCTGCGGCTGCCGCTGCGCTCGGACCGGGCGGTGTTCGCCGCCCGGGAGGGGCGCGGTGATCCGGCGGCGCTGGAGGAGGCGTTCCGGACGCACGCCCCGCACCTGGGCACGGCGTGGATCGCCCGGCCCGGCCGGGAGCAGGCGGCGCCGCCGGGTCCGCGCCGGCTGACGCCGGGCACGGCCGCCTACTGGTCGGCACTGGCCCGTTCCCGGTACCTGGTCAGCGACGGCGGCTTCGAGGGGCGGCTGCGCAAGCGGGCCGGGCAGGTCTTCGTGCAGACCCAGCAGGGCACCCCGCTCGCCCACGCGGGCCTCGATCTGCTGGAGCGCCCGGCGGCGGCCCGGGACACGGACTTCGCGGAGCTGCTGCGGGGCGTCGACCAGTGGGACTACGTCCTGTCCGGCAACCGGCACGCCACCCTGACCTGGGAACGGGTTCACCCGGGCCGCTACACCACGCTGGAGTACGGGCTGCCCCGCAACGACGTCTTCCAGCGGGCGACGACACAGGACGTGGCACGGCTGCGGGCCTCGCTGGGCGTTCCCGAGGGAGCGGTCGCGGTGCTGTACGCGCCCGCGTACCGCGATCACCTGCGCACCCAGCGCCCGCTGCTCGACCTGGAGCGGGTCCTGCGCCGCCTGGGCCCGCGCTTCGTGCTCCTGGCCCGCACCCACACCCCCGTGCACGGCGCCCGGATCATCGATGTCTGCGGCCATCCGGACCTGGCCGCCCTGTGCCTCGCCTCGGACGCGCTGCTCACCGACTACGCGCCGGTGCTGTTCGACTACGCGGGCCTCGACCGGCCGATCGTGGTGCACGCCGAGGACTGGGCGGCGTACGAGGCGGCCCGTGGCGTGTACTTCGACCTGCGGGCGTTCCCGCCGGGCGCGGTGGCGCACAGCGAGGACGAGCTGATCGACATCTTCGCCACCGGGCACTGGCGCGGCTCGCGCTCGGCGCAGCTGCGGGCGGCGTTCCGGGAGCGGTTCTGCCCGTGGGACGACGGGCGTGCCGCCGAGCGGGTGGTACGGCGGGTGGTGCTGAGCGAGACGGAGCCGGCTCCGGTGGTGCCGCTCGGGGACCGGACACCGGTGCCGGCGGCCTGCGCATGGTCCCCGCCGGCCACCGTGCCGCCACCTTCCGTCCCCCTTCCCGTCACCGAGAGCCACTGAACACCGTTGGTCCTTCCGGGAGTTCCCATGCCCCTCGGCTCGACGCGGCCCACCCCGAGCCGGCCGTCCACCTGGCGTCCGGCGGGACGGCCCGGCCGCGTCCGCACGACGACAGAAAGAACCACATGCCCCGCTTCAGCATCATCGTCCCCTCCCACGGGGTCGCCGGCCGGCTGTCCCAGGCGCTGGACTCGGTCCTCGGCCAGTCCTTCGGCGACCTCCAGCTGATCCCGGTCTGCGACGCCCCCGACGCCCCGGCCGCCGCGGTGGCCGCCCGGTATGCCGAGCGGGACTCCCGGGTGACCCCGGTCCACTCGCCGCCGTCCGCCGGTCCGAGCGGGGCGCGCAACGCCGGGATGCGGGCGGCGGCCGGCACGTATCTGCTGTTCCTGGACGGTGACGACCTGCTGCTGCCGGGTGCGCTGGACGCGCTGGACGCCCGGCTGTCGGAGCTCGCCGGCGTGGACGTGCTGTACGCCGGGCACGAGCGCGTCCCCTGGTGGGAGGGCGAGGCGACGAACCCGGTCGCGCCGCTGCTCGCGGGGGCTCCGAAGGGCGCCTTCGCCCCCGTCGAGCTGCCCGCGCTGACCGGCGTCCAGCTGCCGGCGTGGAGCGCCGTCTACCGGCGCGCCTTCCTCGTCGAGCACGAACTCGTCTTCCCCGAGGGCCACTTCACCGATCTGGGCTGGGGCGGCCTGGTCGGTGTCGCCGCCGGGCGGATCGCGGTGCTGCGCCGGACGGTCGTACGGCACCGGCTGCGCCGCCAGGGCAGCCGGCTCAATCTGCCCGGCCCGCACCAGCACGACCTGCTGGACCAGGTGGAGCGGGTGCTGACCGGGGCGGCCGAGCGCGCCCTGCCCGTCGAGCGGACCACCGCGCTGTTCGACCAGCTGTTCGCCGCGGTGCTGAAGACGGCGGCCCGGCCGGAGCGGCTGCCCAGCGGGCACCGGGCGTTCTTCCGCCGCGCGAGCCGCCTCTACCGCGAGCACCGGCCCGCCGGGCACCGAGTGCCGGAGGGCAGCCTGGGGGTGCAGCACCGGCTGCTGGCGGCGGGCGCGTACACCGCCTTCCGTGCCCTGCGCGGCGCCAACCGGGCCGCCGCAGGCGCCGCCCGGCGGCTGCCGCGCCCGCGCCTGCTGCGCACCCGGCTGCGCTACGCCCGCGACCTGCGCCGCCCGCTGGACCGGAACCTCGCCGTGTACTGCGCCTACTGGGGCCGCGGCTACGCCTGCAACCCGGCCGCGATCCATGCCAAGGCCCGCGAACTCGCCCCGCACATCCGCTCGGTGTTCCTCGTCGAGGCCGGCCAGGAGCACGCCGTACCGCAGGACGTCGAGTACGCGGTGATCGGCTCCCGCCGCTACTGGGAGGTGGTGTCCCGCGCCAAATTCCTGATCAACAACGCGAACTTCGCCGAAGGCGTCGTCAAGCGGCGCGGCAGCGTGCACCTGCAGACCCAGCACGGCACCCCGCTGAAGACCATGGGCGTGGACCAGTCGACGTACCCGGTGGTGGCCGCGCGGTCGGGCAGCTTCACCAGGCTGCTGGGCCGGGTGGACCGCTGGGACTTCAACCTCTCCGCCAACCGCCACTCCACCCAGATGTGGGAGCGCGCCTTCCCCGGCTCCTACGAGCACCTGGAGTACGGCTATCCGCGCAACGACGTCTACTACACGGCGACCGCCCGCGACGTGGACCGCATCCGGCGCGAACTGGGCGTTCCGGAGGGCATGACGGCCGTGCTGTACGCGCCGACCCACCGCGACCACCACACCGGCTTCGAGACCGGTCTGGATCTGGAGGCGTTCTGCGCGGCGGCCGGCGAGGACGTCGTCGTGCTGCTGCGCGCCCACTACTTCTACGACCGGGGCCGCTCCCGGGGCTCGGGCAGGATCATCGACGTCACCGCGCACCGCTCCTCGGAGGACGTGTGCCTGGCCGCGGACGCGCTGGTCACCGACTACTCGTCCATCATGTTCGACTACGCCAACCTGGACCGGCCGATCGTCGTGTACGCCGACGACTGGGACGTCTACCGGGAGACCCGGGGCGTCTACTTCGACCTGCTCGCCGAGCCGCCCGGGGTGGTCGCCCGGACCCCCGGGGAGCTGGCCGCGGTCTTCCGCGACGGCTCGTACCGGGGGGCGGAGGCCGGGGCGCTGCGGGCCGCGTTCCGGGAGCGGTTCTGCCAGTTCGACGACGGACGGGCCGCCGAGCGGGTGGTGCGGCGGGTGCTGCTCGGCCGGCCGCCGGAGGCGGTCCCGCCCGTCGTCCCGCTCGCGGAGCGCATCCCCGCCCCCGCCGCCGCGACCCTCGTGAGGAGCTGACCCGCCGTGCCCCGCTTCAGTCTGATCGTGCCCTGTTTCAAGGTGCAGGGCTTTCTGCGCGAGTGCCTGGACTCGGTGCTCCGGCAGTCCTTCGGCGACTTCGAGCTGATCGCCGTGGACGACTGCTCCCCGGACGGCTGCGGCGCGATCCTGGACGAGTACGCCGAGCGCGACCCGCGCGTGAAGGTGCTGCACCTGCCGGAGAACGTGGGCCTCGGCCGGGCGCGCAACGCGGGCATGCCCGAGGCCACCGGTGACTACCTGTTCTTCCTGGACAGCGACGACACGCTCACCCCGGGCGCGCTGCGGGCCGTCGCCGACCGGCTCGCCGAGGCCGACGAGCCGGACGTGCTCGTCTTCGACTACGCGCGCACCCACTGGTGGGGCGGCACCCGGCGCAACGCCCTCGCCCAGGTGCTGGCCGAGGCGGGGGCGGGCACGTTCACGGCCGCCGGGTATCCGCGGATCCTGGACCTGCTGATGGTGGTCTGGAACAAGGTCTACCGCCGGGAGTTCGTCGCGGAGCACGGCTTCGCCTTCCCGCCCGGCTACTACGAGGACACCCCCTGGACCTTCCCGGTCATGCTCAGCGCCCGCCGGATCGCCGTCCTGGACCGGATCTGCCTGAACTACCGGCAGCGCCGGCAGGGCAACATCCTGTCCACCACCAGCCGTAAGCACTTCGACATCCACGACCAGTACGAGCGGGTCTTCGCCTTCGTGGCCGAGCGGCCGGAGCTGGCCGACTGGCGGCCGTACCTGCACCGCAAGATGGGCGAGCACTGCCTGGACATCCTCGGCAAACCGGACCGGCTGCCGCCCGCCGACAAGGCCGAGTTCTTCCGGCGTACGGCGGAGATGTTCCGCCGGCACCGGCCGCAGGGCGCCCCGGTGGACGGCGAGGTCGCCGCACTGACCGGCTCCTGGGCGGGCTACCTGCTGCGACGGCAGGCGGCACGGGCGGGGCGGGAGGCGGCCCGGCGGGCGGACCGGATGCGCCGGACGGCGGCCGCGCGGGCCCGCGCCGGCTGGGCGGGGCTGCACGCGTACCGCCCGCTGGACGAGAACCTGGTGGTGTACTCGGCGTCCTCGCACCGGGGCGTGCTCGGCGACCCGGCGGCCGTGTACGCCGCGGCCCGCGAGATCGCCCCGTGGCTGCGCGGGGTGTGGGTGGTGCGGGACGCGGAGACGGCCGCGCGGCTGCCGCCCGGCGTCGAGCACGTGATCGTCGGCTCCCGGCGCCATCTCGAGGTGGCCGCGCGTGCCAAGTTCTTCGTCAACGACGTCAACTGGCCCGGCACGCCGGCCAAGCGCCCCGGCAGCGTGCACATCCACACCCACCAGGGCACCCCGCTGAAGTACCTGGGCGCCGACCTGCTGGACAAGCCGGGCGCGCGGCTCGGCTTCGACGTGCCGCGGATGCTGCGCCGGGCCGACCGCTGGGACTACAGCCTGGTCGCCAACCGGCACTCCGAGCTGGTCTGGGAGCGGGCCTACCCCTGCCACTTCACCTCGGTGCGCACCGGCAGCCCGCGCAACGACGTGCTGGTGAACGGCGGCCCCTGTGACTTCCGGGAGCGGCACGGCATCCCGGCGGACCACACGGTCGTGCTGTACGCGCCGACCCGGCGGGACTACCGCCGGGGCGGGCACGTGGACCGGATCGACCTGGCCCGGTTCGCCGCCGACCTCGGTGAGGGGCGCACGCTCGTGGTCCGGCTGCACCCGTCGCTGGCGGGCGGACCCGCACGGGGGCTGGGGCTCGCGGAGCTGGCCCGGCGCGGGATCGTGGTCGACGCGACCGACGAGCCGCGGCCGGCGGACGTGCTGCTCGCGGCGGACGCGCTGGTCACGGACTACTCGTCCATCATGTTCGACTACGCCAACCTCGACCGGCCGGTCGTGGTGCACGCCGACGACTGGCCGTCGTTCACGGCGAGCCGGGGCGCCTACCTCGACATCACCGCCGAGCCGCCGGGTCATGTCGTGCGCTCGTACCGGGAGCTGTCCTGGGTGTTCGCCTCGGGAGCCTGGCGGGACGAGGAGTCGGCGCGGCTGCGCGCGGACTTCCGGGAGCGGTTCTGCGAGTTCGACGACGGGCGGGCCGCCGAGCGGGTCGTACGGGCCCTGCTGCTGGGCGGGGCGATGCCCGGGCCGGCGGTCCGCGTCCCGGGTCAGGCGTCGGCGCCGGACGCGCTCACGTCGGCTTAGACGCACGCGGGGGCCGGTCCCGTCCGGGACCGGCCCCCGCGTGCGATCGCCCGGCGGTTACTCGATGACGAGGTCGACGTCGATGTTGCCACGGGTGGCGTTGGAGTACGGGCAGACCTGGTGGGCGGTCTCCACCAGCTTGCGGCCGGTCTCCTGGTCCACGGTGTCGGGCAGCTCGACGCGCAGGATGACCTTCAGGCCGAAGCCCTCGCCCTGCTTGCCGATGCCCACCTCGGCGGTCACGGCCGCGTCGCTGACGTCGACCTTCGCCTGGCGTCCGACCAGTCCGAGCGCGCTGCCGAAGCAGGCGGCGTAACCGGCGGCGAAGAGCTGCTCCGGGTTGGTGCCCTCGCCGTTGCCGCCCAGCTCCACCGGCGGGGCCAGCTTGAGGTCGATCTTGCCGTCGGAGGAGACGGCACGGCCCTCGCGGCCGTGGGTCGCGGTGGCGACGGCGGTGTAGAGCGCGTCCATGGAGATCATCCCTTGCCGAAGTCGGTGTTCCGGCGGCCCCTGTCCGGTCCGCCGCACGACCACAAGTAGAGCACACGATTGAGTTGTGCACAACTGAATTACTCGCAAGAGCTATCCTGGACCCATGACCGCTTCGCCGCTGCCCCCCGACGCCGACTGGCTCCGGCTCGACCGCCAGATCTGCTTCTCCCTGCACGCCGCGTCCCGCGCCTTCAACGGCGTCTACCGCGTGATCCTCAAGGACCTGGGTCTCACCTACCCGCAGTACCTGGTGATGCTGGTGCTGTGGGAACAGGGCGACCTGCCGGTCAAGGCGCTCGGCGAACAGCTGCGGCTGGACTCCGGCACGCTGTCCCCGCTGGTCAAACGGCTGGAGGCGGCCGGTCTCGTACGGCGCGAGCGCAGCGCCGAGGACGAGCGGTCGGTCCGGGTCCATCTCACCGGGGAGGGCACGGCGCTGCGCGAGCGGGCCCTGGAGGTGCCACGCCGGATCATGTCGGCGACCGGCTTCGACCTGGCGGAGGTCGGCGAGCTGCGGGCCCGGCTCGACCAGCTCACCGCCGCTCTGGACGCGGCGGCGCGGACGGAGGCCGGGGCCGGGCGCTGACCGGGCGGACGTACAGCCGTACGGTCACCCCGCCCCGCACGGCCTCCTCCCGGCCGGCGAACTCCTGCCAGAGGACGGCGACCTTGGCCCGCTCGACGGGAGGGCGGGGGGCCCAGCGGCCCGCGAGCAGCCTGCGGTCACCGACGACCCACACCCGGTCCAGCCGCGCCAGCCTCCGGCGCAGCTCGGCCACACCGGCCTCCCGCCCGTACAGCGTCCCGGTCTCGGCCGCCCCCGCCACCAGCGCGACGTCCCGGGTCCCCCGCAACGCCCCCGGGTAGGTGAGCGCCACGTTCCGCATCGACGCCGGCACGAACAGCACGGGGTCGCCGGGCCCCACTTCCCGCGCCGCCGCCCGGGAGATGGCGCCGAGGTCATCGGGCCGCCGGCCGGGGTCCCGGTCCTGCTGGAGGAGGGGGAACTGGTGGAGGAGCGACAGCCCGACGGCCAGAACCCCGGCGAGGGCGACAGCGGGCAACCCGGACAGAGGACGCCCCGCCGACCGCCCACCACCACCCCGCGAGCCGGGACGCCTGTGCAGCAGGCCGCCGTCACACCGTCCGCCTCCCGGCAGCGCGAAGCGCCCCTTCGGCCGACCGTGGTCACCCGGGCCGGCTTCCTTCGACGCGAGACGCCCAGGCAGCCGACCGTGGGCACCCGGACCGCTCTCCCCCCGCAGCGCCGAAGGCCCCTCCGACCGACCGCCGTCACCCGAGCCGCCTTCCCCCGGCACGAGACGCCCAGCCGACCGACCGCCGTCCGAGCCGCCCTCCCGCAGCACCGAGGGCCCCTCCAGCCGACCGTGGGCACCCGGACCGCCCTGCCCCCGCAGCACCGAGGGCCCCTCCAGCCGATCGCCGTCACCCGGGCCGGCTTGCTCCGGGGCCGCGTGCTCCTTCGGGCGGGCGGCCGGCCGCAGGCGTCCGGCCAGTCCCGCCATCCGCTCGGCCCCCGCGGCCACCACCAGCGGTGCCCCCGACAGCGCGTACAGCACGTACCGGTCGACGTACAGCGGCGAAACCTGCGACACCAGCATCAGAACGGCCGGCGGCACCACCATCACCGGCAGCCCCACTGCCGTACACGTCAACTCGCCCCGCCGCCCCACGAGTCCCAGCAGACCTACCAGAGCCAGCCCGAGACACACCCCGTACACCTCGTCCGTCGGCCCGAGGAAGCCCCGCAGCAGCCCTCCCGCCGTCTCCGCCGTGGGCTTTCGCAGCCACGCCACCTGCGCCGCCTGCTCCCGCGACACCAGTGCCATCGGCAGCAGCGCCAGGGCGGTCGCCGCCGCCGTACACCCCCAGCCCCGCCACGCCCGCGCCCCGGTCCGGGCCAGCGCCAGCGACACCGCGTGGGCGAGCAGCAGCAGGACGGCGAACTCGTGCAGCCAGCAGGTGAGGCCGAGCACGGCGCCGTACGGCCACCAGGAGCCGCCTCGCACGGCCCGCACGAACAGCAGGGTCGCCGCCGTGGCGCCGGCCGCGACCAGGGCGTAGGAGCGGCCCTCCTGGGCGTAGTGCCCGGCCATCGGCGTGACGGCGTAGAGCAGTCCGGCCCACAGGCCGACGCGCGGCCGGGCCAGCCGGGTGCCGAGCGCGGCCACCAGAGCCGCCGTGCCGGCCGCCGCGCACACCGACGGCAGCCGGAGGACGACCTCATCGGGGTGGACGGCGAGGACGGGGTGCAGCAGCAGGTAGTACAGGCCGTGCACCGCGTCCACCTCGTGCAGCAGCAGCCAGATCTGCGGCACGGTACGGCGCCCGACCTGGAAGCTGACCGCCTCGTCGCGCCACATGCCGCCCCGGTCCAGCCGCCAGAGCCCGAGCGCCAGCATCACCAGTGCGGGCACGCCCACGGCGGCGGCCTCGCACAGCCGCCGGACGGGCCCCCGTGCCCGAGGGGGTGGGTGGCTCGTTGCACCGGCCGGCACACCAGTGGTCGCTCCAGCCGCCCGACGCGACTGCGGTTTCGCACGAAGCCCGACGTTCACCATGGCCCGATCTCTTGCGATTAGCCAATATTTGCGGTTCTTGACGGCGTATCAGCATGGGTACACCATCCGCACCGCTTAGGCTCCCATGTGATGAACCGTCTCCGTGTCACCCCCGGCCCGGTCCTCACCCTCACCGCCTCGTGGCTCACCACCCGTGCCCTGATGCTGTGGCTGGTCACCCACAGCACGGACCGGCTGCTCGGCGGGGGATCCGTGACCCGGGAGGTGTGGCGGCTGTACTTCCACTGGTACGGCGTGCTCACGCACGGCTCCTTCCCGGCGCACGACACGCTGTGGCAGTACCCGCCGGGCGCGGGCGTGGTGCTGCTGGCGCCGGGGCTGCTGCCGTGGCTGACGTACTTCCAGGCGTTCGTCCTGCTCACCCTGGCCGTGGACGCGCTGACGGCGGCGGCGCTGGTCCGCGCGGGCACGCGGCCCGGGCGCAGCCTGCTCGGCGCGGCCCTGTGGACCGGCGGCCTGCCGCTGCTGCTGCACCTGCCGCTCGCCCGGTACGACGTCCAGGTCACCGCCCTGGCCGTGCTGTCCCTGCTGGCCTCGGCCCGCTCCCCGCGCGCGGGCGGCGTTCTCGGGGCGCTGGGCGCGCTGGTGAAGGTGTGGCCGGCACTGGTGCTGCTGGGCGTCCCCCGGGGGCGGCCGGCCCGCAGCGCGTGGGCGTGGGCGGCGTGCACCGGGGCCACGTGCCTCGCCCTGCTCGCGGCCTGCTTCGCCCACCCGTTCTCGTTCCTGCGGGGACAGGGCGGCCGGGGCGTGCAGCTCGAGTCGCTCGGCGGTACGGCGCTCAACCTGGCCCGGCACGCCGGCTGGCCCGGCCGGGCCCGCTACCGGTACGGGGCGATGGAGCTGGTCGGCCCGCACGTGCACGCCGTCGCCGCCGCCTCCCTGGCGCTGACCGCGCTCGCCTTCGGGCTGCTGGTGCTGTGGCGGGTGCGGGCGCGGCACTGGAGCGAGGCCACGCCGTACGACGCGGCGCTGAGCGCGGTGCTGCTCTTCACGGTCACCAGCCGGGTCATCAGCCCGCAGTACCTGATCTGGCTGATCGGGATGGCCGCCGTGTGCCTGACCTCGCGGCACACCGTCCAGCGGCCGGTCGCGGCGCTGGTGCTGGCGGCGGCCGCGCTGAGCACCGTGGCGTACCCGTTGTGCTACCACGAGGTGATCGCCGGCACCTGGCCCGGCTGCCTGCTGATGCTGGCCCGGAACGGACTGCTGACGGCCGGCGCCGTACTCTCTTTGGTACGGCTGTGGCGGTCCGCGCCGCCACCGGCCGAAAAGATCGCGCCGATGGCGGAACCACCGGGCGATCCCAACCGTCTTCCGAATAAAGCGCCAATCCCTTCTTAACAGAGTATTACCAAGGTTTTCTAGGCTCCCGGCTCGTGGACTCCATGCACCCAGAACAGCGAGACCCACAACCGGCCCCGGCATCCGCACCGGAGCCGGGACCTCGGGTTGCCGTCGTCGTCATCGGCTACAACGACCGCGCCCATGTGGCCGACGCCGTGCGCTCGGCCCTGGCCCAGGGGCCCGCGGTCGCCGAGGTGATCGCCGTGGACGACTGCTCCACCGACGGCAGCGACGAGCTGCTCGGCCGGCTGGCCGCCGGTGAGCCGCGGCTGCGGGTGGTGCGCCGGGACGTGAACAGCGGCGGCTGCGGCAGCCCGCGCAACACCGGCATCGACGCGGCGACCGCGCCGTACGTGATGTTCCTGGACAGCGACGACGTACTGCCGGCCGGTGCGGTGGACGCCCTGCTGGCGGCTGCGACGGAGGCGCGCGCCGAGGTCGCGAGCGGTCTGTGCGTGCGCCGGGAGCTGCCGTCGGGGAGCGAACAGTCCTGGCAGGAGGACCTCTACGCGGAGCGCACCGTCCTGGACGAGCCCTCCCGGCGCCCCCGCCTGGTCCACGACACGCTGTGCGTCAACAAGCTGTACCGCACCGACTTCCTGCGCGAGCACGGCATCCGCTTCCCCGAGGGCCGCTTCCTCTACGAGGACTTCGTCTTCGTCGCGCGCGTGCTGGCCGCCGGCCCGCGCCTCGCGCTCGTACCGGACCGGGTGTACGTGTGGCAGGTACGCCGGTCGGCCGAGCGGCTGTCGCTCTCGCTGGACCGGGGGCGCATCGCGAACTGGACGGCGCGCATCGAGGCGTGCGCGCTGGCGTACGACATTCTGCTGAGCGCCGGGCAGAAGGACCTGGCGCGGGCGGCGCGCGCGAAGTTCCTCGACCACGACGTGCGCATGTACGCGCGCGAGCTGGGGCTGCGCGACGCGGACTACCGGCACGCGTGGTGGACGCGCACCCGGGAGTACCTCGCGCGCTACGACGCGGCCGACTGGGAGCTGAGCCCCGCCGCCCCCGGCCGTCTGCTCGCCCGGGTGATACTGGCGTCCCCCGAGCCGCGCGACCTCTCCCGGCTGCGCGAACTCGCCGCCCGCCCGGCGCGCCTGCTGCCGCCCTACGCCCGCACCCCCGAGGGGGACCCGGTCTGGTCCGCGGGCCTGCCCGAGGTCTCCCTGGCCCCGCTGCTGGCCCGGCCGGCCGCCACGCTCCCGCTCGCGGTGGACGCCGAGCTGCGCCCCAGCGCGCGTGCCTCGCTGCTGCGCCTGCGGCTGCACGAGCTGTACGGGAAGGTGGCCGAGGCCGGCCCGCGCGAGGTGGACGTGGTGTGGCAGGCACGCGACGACGACCGCACCCGGGGGCGTACGACGGTGGCGCTCACGCCCTCCGGCGCGGACGTCTGGGTGGCGGAGGCGCCCGTCGACCTGGCAGGAATCGGTTCGGGCACCTGGGACCTGCTGCTGACCGTCCACTTCTCGGACGGTCAGCGGCGGGAGGTCACCGCGCACGCCCTCACGGGCGCCGGCCGGCTGCGCCGGAGTGCCGTCCCGAGCGCCGTGTACGGCGTGCTCCTGGCGCAGCCGTACGCCACGCACTCCGGCGCCCTGGCGCTGCGCCTGGCGACCGGCCTGCGCGGGGTGCTGACGGTGGCCCGCGGGCGCCTGCGCCGCCTGCTGCGCTGAGGACCCCCGGGGGGTGCCGGCCCCGGACCGGCCGGCACACCATGACAAGCTGACGAGCTGAGCTGACGAGGAGACGGCCGCACATGACCTGGCTGATCACCGGCGGCGCCGGATACATCGGGGCGCACGTCGTACGGGCGATGACCGAGGCGGGCGAGCGCACCGTCGTGTACGACGACCTGTCCACCGGGGTCGCCGAGCGCGTACCGGCCGAGGTCCCGCTGGTGCGCGGTTCGGTCCTGGACGCGGACCTGCTGGCCCGGACCCTCGCCGGACACGGGATCACCGGGGTCGTCCACCTGGCGGCGAAGAAGCAGGTGGGCGAGTCGGTGGAGCGGCCCCTGCACTACTACCGGGAGAACGTCGAGGGTCTGCGGGTCCTCCTGGAGGAGGTGACGAGGGCGCAGGTCCCCTCGTTCCTCTTCTCCTCGTCCGCGGCCGTGTACGGCATGCCGGACGTCGACCTGGTGACGGAGGAGACCCCCTGCCGCCCGCTGTCCCCGTACGGCGAGACGAAGCTGGCCGGCGAGTGGCTCGTCCGTGCCACGGCCCGGGCGACCGGCCTCGCCACGGCGTCGCTGCGCTACTTCAACGTGGCGGGCGCCGCCGCCCCCGAGCTGGCCGACACCGGCGTGTACAACCTGGTCCCGATGGTCTTCGAGCGCCTCACGCAGGGCGCGGCGCCACGCGTCTTCGGCGACGACTACCCGACCGCCGACGGCACCTGTGTCCGTGACTACATCCACGTGGTCGACCTGGCCGAGGCCCATGTGACCGTCGCCCGCGCCCTCGCCTCCTCCCCCGGCGCCGACCTGACCCTGAACATCGGGCGGGGCGAGGGCGTCTCCGTCCGCGAGATGGTCGACCGCATCAACTCGGTGACGGGCTACGACCGCCCGCCGACGGTCACCCCCCGCCGCCCCGGCGATCCGGCCCGCGTCGTCGCCTCGGCCGCCCGCATCGCCACGGAACTGGGCTGGCAGGCCAAGTACGACGTGCAGGACATGATCAGCTCGGCGTGGGAGGGCTGGGTACGACGGCATCCGGAGGCGGCACGCTCGTAGCGGTCCGGCCGAGCCGGCACCTCCCCCGTGGAGGTCCACGGAAACCCCGGCCCCCGTCGGGCCGCGACGCGGGGTGCGTACTACGCTCGCCGCGTGCCTCCGCTCTCACTGCTCGACCGTGCCGCCGGTGCCCTCGTCGGGTCCGCCGTCGGTGACGCCCTCGGCGCGCCGTTCGAGTTCGGCCCCGAAGGGGCTTACTCGGCCCGCTTCCCCCGCCCCGGCCACGGCGGCGAGATGTGCGGAGGGGGCGGCTGGGACCCGGGCGAGGCGACCGACGACACGCAGATGGCGATCCTGGTCGGCGAGTCACTGCTGGAGCGCGGCGGCCTCGACCCGGCGGACGTCTTCCGTCGTTTCCAGCGCTGGGCCGCGGCCGACCCCAAGGACATCGGGCTGCAGACGGAGGCGGTCCTGGGCAGCGGCGATCCCTGGGACACGGCCGCCGACCTGCACTTCCGGACCGGCGGACGCGCCGCCGGGAACGGGGCGCTGATGCGGGCGGCCCCGTCGGCCGTGTACTTCGCGCGAGCGGGCCGCGAGGCCACGATGGAGGCCGGCCGCCGCCTCTCCGCGCTGACGCACGGCGACCCCGCGGCCTGGGAGGGCACGGCCGCGCTGCACGAACTGATCCGGGTCGCGCTGGCCGGAGGCGATCCGCTCACCGCCGTACCGGACACGCTCGCCGCCCTCCGGCCGGAGCACCGGGACCGCTACGCGACCGTCCTCGACCCCGGCTGGCACCCGGACCTGGCGACCGAGTTCAACGGCGCCGTCTGGCCCTGCCTGGGCTCGGCGGTGTGGGCCGTGCGGACCACGCCGGGCTACGAGGACGCCGTCCGGGCGGCCGTCGACCTCGGCGGCGACACCGACACGGTCGCCGCGGTCACCGGGGCGCTGGCCGGAGCGGTGTACGGGCTCGGCGCCGTACCGGAGCGGTGGACCGAGGCCCTGCACGTGCCCCTGCCCGGCTTCGGCGGACGGGTGCTGCGCGCGCCGGAGCTGGCCGGTCTGGCCCGGCGGCTGGCCGGCAACCTCACAGCGCCTTGAGCGCCCCCGCCGTGGCCCGCGCCAGTCTCTCCAGGTAGCCCTTCGGCAGTTTCGGGGAGCGGATCACCACCGAGCGCCAGTACAGGGGGCCCGAGATGAGGTCCAGCGCCAGGTCGGGATCGACGCCCGCCCGGACCTCGCCCCGCTCCTCGGCCGCCGCCACGATCCTGCTGGCCACGCCCTCCTGACCGTCCCGCAGGGCCTTCTGGAACGCCTCCGCGATGTCGGGGTTGCGGGCCGCCTCGGCCTGGAGGTCGGGGATGATCTGCGAGGCGACGGGGTGGCGCAGGGCACGGGACGTCAGCTCGTAGAGGAGGCGCAGGTCGCCCTCCAGGGAGCCCGTGTCCGGGACCGGGAAGCCGGTCACGGCCATCGCGGAGACGACGTCCAGGACCAGGTGGAGCTTGGAACGCCAGCGCCGGTACACCGCCGTCTTGCCGACCCCGGCCCGGCGGGCGATCCCCTCGATGGACATGCGCGCGTAACCGGCGACCGCCAGTTCCTCGAAGACGGCCGCCCGGATGGCCTCGGTCACGTCCTCCCGGAGCACGGCCGCCCCGGCGGGCACCCGGCGGCGCGGACGCGCCGACGGTTCGTCGGCGGGCTCGGCGGCGTTCGTCGTCATACCTCACAGCATAGGGCGTGACGACGATACGGTTGCGTTCCGACGTCCGTTGGGCCTACTCTCGCGTTGCGACGATACGGTCCCGTCCCGACGTAAGAGAACGTGAAGAGAAGCGTAAGGAAACGCCGGACGACGGGCACGCAGCGGCGACCCCGGCGAGAGCCGGGCGCAGGACCCCACCCCCCGAGCGAAAGCAGCGGATGTGAGCCAGGTTCTCCACACACCGCCCCCCACCCGGGCCCCGGCCGCCGACGATCTCTCGGCCCTCGCGGCCCGGCACGGCCTGTCGGTCAGCGGCGCCCGCCCCTCCCTGCCGGAGTACGTCCACCAGCTGTGGGCCCGGCGCCACTTCATCAGCGCCTTCGCCACCGCCAAGCTCACCGCCCAGTACAGCCAGGCGAAGCTCGGCCAGGTCTGGCAGGTCATGACCCCGCTGCTGAACGCGGCGGTCTACTACTTCATCTTCGGCGTGCTGCTCGGCACCAAGCACAACGTGCCGGACTACGTCCCCTTCCTGGTCACGGGCGTGTTCATCTGGACGTTCACGCAGAGCTCGATCATGGCCGGCACCCGGGCGATCTCCGGCAACCTCGGCCTGGTCCGCGCCCTGCACTTCCCGCGCGCCGCCCTGCCGATCTCGTTCGCGCTCCAGCAGCTCCAGCAGCTGCTGTTCTCGATGGCCGCGCTGGTCGTCATCCTGCTCTGCTTCGGCGTGCCGGTCGCCTTCTCCTGGGTACTGGCCCTCCCGGCCCTGGTGCTCCAGTTCACGTTCAACGCCGGCGTGTCGATGATCGTGGCGCGGCTGGGCGCGAAGACCCCGGACATCGCGCAGCTGATGCCCTTCGTGCTGCGCACCTGGATGTACGTGTCCGGCGTGATGTGGAGCATCGACAAGATCACCAACAAGGACGGCCTGCCGCACCTGGTCACCGTCCTGCTCCAGCTCAACCCCGCCGCCGTGTACATCGACCTGATGCGGTTCGCGCTGATCGACAGCTTCCATGCCAAGGCGCTGCCCCCGCACGTGTGGGCGGCTGCCACCGGGTGGGCCCTGCTCGCCGGCATCGGCGGCTTCATCTACTTCTGGAAGGCTGAGGAGACGTACGGCCGTGGCTGAGCAGACCCAGAGCGAGAAGACGCAGACCGAGAAGATCCCCACCGTCATCGCCGACGACGTCGACATCGTCTACCGGGTCAACGGCACCGGCGCCGGCCGTGGCACCGCCACCGCCGCCCTCAACCGCATCCTGCGCCGCAAGCAGACCGAGAAGGCGGCCGGGGTACGCAAGGTGCACGCGGTGAAGAAGGTGTCGTTCATCGCCTACAAGGGCGAGGCGGTCGGACTCATCGGCACCAACGGTTCCGGCAAGTCGACGCTGCTCAAGGCCGTGGCCGGGCTGCTCCCGGTGGAGAGCGGGCACATCTACACCAACGGCCAGCCGTCCCTGCTGGGCGTCAACGCCGCCCTGATGAACGACCTCACGGGCGAGCGGAACATCTTCCTCGGCGGTCTCGCCATGGGCATGACCCGGGAGCAGATCAAGGAGCGCTACCAGGACATCGTCGACTTCTCCGGCATCAACGAGAAGGGCGACTTCATCACCCTGCCGATGCGCACCTACTCCTCCGGCATGGCCGCCCGGCTGCGCTTCTCCATCGCCGCGGCCAAGGACCACGACGTCCTGCTGATCGACGAGGCGCTGGCCACCGGCGACCGCTCCTTCCAGAAGCGCTCCGAGGCGCGGATCCGTGAGCTGCGGCAGCACGCGGGTACGGTCTTCCTCGTCAGCCACAACAACAAGTCGATCCGCGACACCTGCGAGCGGGTCCTGTGGCTGGAGCGTGGCGAGCTGCGCATGGACGGGCCGACCGAAGAGGTCATGAAGGAGTACGAGGCGTTCACCGGCGACAAGAAGCCGGCACCGAAGAAGCCCGCACCGAAGGTGAACTCCGCGAAGACGGACCCCCCGCAACCGGTTGCGCCGAAAATCCCTCTTCCTTCCTGAGCTGCCCCGCGCCCCTCACCCCCCTCTCACCCTCCAGGGCGACCATCCCTTTCATCGTCTTAGTAACGGTATGTTATGAAAGGAAAGCCCGGAGCCGTCCATCCCAAGGAGAACAGTGCAATGCCCCAGCTGAGCGTGATCCTCTACGGGCCGAACGCACAGGGGCATCTGACCGAGCTGCTGGACTCCCTGGCGGCCCACCCCCGCACCGACGCCGAGGTCATCGTCGCCGCGGTCGGGGACTGGGCCCGGGAGACGGCCGAGGGCCATGCCCCCGAGACGATCGTCGTACCCCTGCCGGACGGCACCGGTGACGCCGCGGCGCGGGCCGCCGGAGCCGCCCGCGCGTCCGGCCGCTGGCTGCACTTCGTCCACGCCAAGGACGGCCTGCCCGCCGGCGCGCCCCGCCTGATCGCCGAACGGACCGCCGAGCTGGACGAGGCGGGCGCCCCGGAATCCGGCGCCGCCCCCGTGGACGTCCTCCTCTTCGACCACGTCACCACCACCTGGCAGACCGCGGCCGCCCCCTCCCCCGACGGCCGCCACCTCGCCGCCGTCGGCCGCGCCGCCCTGCCCCTGGCCGACGCCGCCGACCTGCTGCGGCTCACCCCGCTGCTCGGCAACCGCGCCCTGCGCACCGCGTTCTGGCAGGCCCACGAGGAGCAGCTGACCACCGACGACGAGCCGCGCGCCGCCCACGCGGCCCTGCTGCACGCCGGCCGCGTCGCCTGCCTGAACCAGACGGCGTACGAACACCGCGTGCTGCGCCCCGAGAGCCTGCCGCCGCGCGCCCCCGAGGACCGGCTGGCGCTCATCGACCGGTACGAGTCCCTGCTCCCGCTCACCCGGGACCGCCGCGCCCCCCACACGGTGCTGTACGACCTGATGGTGCGCGACCTGGTGCGCACCTTCGCCCGCGAGGACCTGCCCGACCAGGTGGCCCGCGAGTTCTTCCGCCGCGCCTCCCTGGCCACGGTCCGCTGGCGCCCCGAGGGCCACCGTCGCCCGGCGGGCCTGGAGGGCGTACGGCACGCGCTGCTGGAGGAGGGCGCGTACGCCAAGTACCGCGCGTTCCAGACCGCCAACCGCACCCGCCGCGCCGCCCGCAAGGCCGTACGCACCCGCAAGCGCGAGCTGGGCGCCAAGGTCCGCGACCACCAGTACCACCGCGCCCTGACCCGCCCGCTGGACCCGAACCTCGCCGTGTTCTCGGCCTACTGGGACCGCGGGGTGTCCTGCAACCCGGCCGCGATCGCCGCGAAGCTCGCCGAACTCGCCCCGCACATCCACCCGGTGTGGGTGGTGAGCAAGCAGAACACGGCCCTGCTGCCGCCCGGCACCGACCACGTCGTCCCCGGCACCCGCCGCTACTGGGAGACCCTGGCCACCGCCAAGTACCTGACGAACAACGTCAACTTCCCGAACGGTGTGGTCAAGCGCCCGGACGCGATCCACCTCCAGACCCACCACGGAACCCCGCTCAAACGCATGGGCCTGGACCAGATGGACCACCCGGCCGCCGCCAAGGGCCTGGACTTCGCCGCCCTGCTGGCCCGCATCGACAAGTGGGACTACAGCGTCAGCGCCAACAGCCACTCCACCCGCATGTGGGAGCGCGCCTACCCGTCCCGCTACACCTCGCTCGACCACGGCTACCCGCGCAACGACGTCTACTACGGCAGCGACGCCGGGACGGTGCGCGCCGCCCGCGAGCGCCTGGGCATCCCCCCGGGCCGGACGGCCGTCCTGTACGCCCCCACCCACCGCGACTACGAGGCCGGCTTCACCCCCCGCCTCGACCTCGCCGCCCTCGCCGACCGCCTCGGCGAGAACACCGTGCTCCTCGTGCGCGCCCACTACTTCTACGGCGGCGCCGCCTCCCCGCTGACCGGCCTGCGCCGCTCCGGCCGGATCATCGACGTCTCCTCCTACGACCCCGTCGAGGAACTGTGCCTGGCCGCCGACGCGCTGGTCACGGACTACTCGTCGATCATGTTCGACTACGCCAATCTGGACCGCCCGATCGTGATCTACGCCGACGACTGGGAGACCTACCGCACCACCCGCGGCGTCTACTTCGACCTCATGGCCGAGCACCCCGGCCAGGTCGCCCGCACCCAGGAGGAACTCGCGGAGATCTTCACCTCCGGCGCCTGGCGCGACGAGAGCGCGGCCAAGGCCCGGGCCGCGTTCCGGCGCCGGTTCTGCGAGTACGACGACGGACACGCCGCCGAACGGATCGTACGGCGGGTGTTCCTGGGCGAACCGGAAGAGTCACTGCCACCGGTCCTCCCGATCGAGGACCGCACCCCCGCCCCGACCCCCGAGGAGGCCTCGGCATGACCAGCCCCGACGTCACGGTCACGGTCATCGTCTACAACGACGCGGCCCGCCTCCCGCGCGCGGTGGCATCCCTGCGCGCACAGACCCACGCGAACATCGAGATCGTCATCAGCGACGACCACTCGACGGACGACACGCCCACGGTCGCCCGGCAGTTGGCCGCCCAGGACCCGCGTGTCCGCTACATCCGCCTGCCGGAGAACAGCGGCGGCTGCAGCGCCCCGCGCAACCGGGCCATCGAGATCGCCCGGGCGCCGTACCTGATGTTCCTGGACAGCGACGACGAACTGCCGCCGCGCGCGGTGGAACTGCTGCTCGCCGCCCACCGGGAGCGCGAGGTGGACTTCACCATGGGCGCGGTGCGCCGGGTCCGGGTGGACAACGGGCGCCGCACGACCTGGATGCCGCACGTGGTCGCCGAACGCCGCACCGTGGAGGGCATCGAGGCGGACCCGAGGCTGCTGTTCGAGCACCTGTCGACCAGCAAGATGTACGCCCGCGCCTTCCTCGACCGCCACCAGCTCCGCTTCCCCGAGGGCATCCACTACGAGGACCAGCTGTTCTCGGCGCAGGCGTACTGCCTGGCGAAGGCGTTCACGATCATCCCGGACCCGGTGTACATCTGGTACATCGAGCCGTTCGCCGCCGCGGCCTCCGCCTCCATCTCCAACCAGCGGCACAAGATCTCCAACGTCCGCGACCGGGTGCACGTCCAGCGGTTGATCGACGACTTCCTGGTCAGCAGCGGGCACGCGACGCTGCGGGAGGACAAGGACTACAAGTTCCTCAAGCACGACTTCCGGATGTACGCCGGCGACCTGCCGTACCGGGACGAGGAGTGGCTCGCGTCCTTCGCGGACATCATGATCCCGTACCTGGACACGCTGTCCCCCGGCGCGTACGACAGGCTGCCGCGGCCCGAGCGGGTGGTGCTGGAACTGCTGCGGGACGGCCGCACGGCCGACGCCCAGGTGGCGGCGCGCGGACTGGGCCACGGGGTGTCGCCGCGACAGGTGACGACCGACGACACGGGCGCGACGTACTGGGGCGACAGCGTCCCGGCCTCGGACCGCGCCCGGCGTGAACTGGACGTGTCCGACCTGGAGCTGGAGACCCGGCCCTTCCCGACCGCCCAGTTCCGCCACGAGATCACGGACCTCACCGCCGGCGCGGGAGCGACTCTGACCCTCGCGATCCGGACGTACGACCCCGGTCTGCGTCTGCCCGTGGGCCCGCAGCGAGCGTCCCTGCTCCTGAGTCCCGGCAGGCGCCGGATGACGGTCCCCTTCCGTCTCGACCCGGTCCGCCCCGGCGTCTTCGAAGGCACCGTCCAGCTCGACCTGGCCACGGCCTCGCTCCCCGTCCACGGCTTCGAGGGCGTACGCCATCCCGTGATCCGCCTGGCCCAGCAGGGCCTGTCCAACGCCGCCCTGCTCCTGGCCCCCCTCGACTTCCCGACCCGCACGGTCCGCGTCGGCGACCACCGGCTCACCGTCGAACCGGAGGGCCGCAACCCCGGCCGCCTGCAGATCCGCTGGCAGCCGGTGGGGATGACGGCACGGGTGATCCGTCCGATGATCCGCCGGGTCGACCGGCCCCGGGTCCGCAACGTCGTGCGGCTGGTGTCGAGTGTGCTGAGGTAAGGGCGGCGGCTCTTCGGAGCGCCGTGGTGGTGCGTGTGCGTGTGTGTGAGCGGCTACGGCTTCGTCGTGGCCGCTCACGCCGTTCCCGGGCCCTCCGGAGCCCTCTCGGCCCTTCCCGAGCTCCTCCGCAGCCCTCTCGGCCCTTCCCGGGCTCGCCGGGGCCCTCTCGGCCCTTCCCGGGCTCGCCGGGGCCGGGGCCCTCTCGCCGTTCCCGGGCCCTCACGCCGTTCCCGGGCCCTCACGCCGTTCCCGGGCCCTCCGGGGCTCCTCTCGCCCTTCCCGGGCTCTCCGGGCTCCTCTCGCCCTTCCCGGGCCCTTCCGGGGCCTCGCGCCGCTCCCGAGCCCGTCGCGGCGCTCTCGCGGGTCAGGGCAGCACGCGGTACAGGACCTGTCCGCCCGGGCCCGCGGCCGTCTTCTCGAGCCACGGCGCCGCCTCCGACCGGCCCGCCACGACCCACGTCACGCGGTACTCCCGCAGAATGCCCCGCCGCTGCGCCGCCGCCGTCCCCGGCGCGAAATACCGCTCCACCGCCGCCTCGCGCCGTCCCGCGTCCTTCAGGAACACATCCGGATAGCCGGGCGCCACGGTGTACGGCCCGTACGCGGGGATCTGCCGGGCCGGGAACGTACGGGCCATCACCACGTCCCCGTACCGCACCCCCGCCCGCATGATCCACTGATACCCCACCCACGGCGTCCGGTACTTCTCCGCGACCGCCCCGGGCAGCGCGTCCCGCCCCAGCACGTACCCGAGCGTCCCGACCTGCGTCCACGCGCCCACCGCCAGCGCGACCAGCAGCACGCACGCCCACCCCCTGCGCACCGCCCGCCGTCCCGCCGACACGGCCTCCAGCGCGGCCGCGAGCTGCGCCGGGATCAGCGCGGCGGGCAGGGCGCGGCCCCAGGAGTAGTGCCCGCTCAGGCCTCCCGCCGCGAACACCAGCGCGCCGAGGACGAAGAAGAGGACCAACGGGTCCCGGCGGTCCCGGCGCCACCGCAGGACCAGCGCCACCACCCCGAGCAGTACCAGCCCGAACCGCGCGGCCAGGTCCTGGTACAGCGGCCGGTGGATGGCCTCCAGGTCCGCGCCCGCGGAGAACAGGGCGAAGAAGTCGTAGTACGGCCAGAGCCACAGCACCAGCAGCCCCAGCACCAGCCCGGCACCGAGCCGCGGCAGCACCGTCCGGGCCGGCCGGGCCGCGAGCAGTGTGGCGAGGGCGCCGAGGGACGCCACGACCCCGGTGAACTGGTGGCACAGCAGGATCAGCGCCCACAGCGCCCCCAGCCCGAGCGACGCCCCCCAGCCGGCCTGCCCGCGCAGCGTCCGCGTCAGCCAGGCCCAGAAGTGGAAGGCGAGGCCGAGCGCGACCACGCTGGGGTACGCCACCGTCAGCGCGAGGGAGTTCAGCCCGAGGAAGCCGCTCCAGTTGAACAGCAGCGGCCCCCAGAGGAAGAGCAGGCTCAGCAGCGCCAGGGCGGGGGCGGCACGATGGGTGCTCAGCGTACGGACGTACCGCAGGACACCGGTCACCAGCAGCCCCAGCCCGGCGTACGCCGCCAGGCGCAGGACCACGAACACCGACAGGCCCGTCAGCTTGGCTACGACGCCGAGCAGCAGCATCCACGGTGAGTAGTACGGGCTCGGTGTGTCGGCGTCGACCAGCGGGTTGCCGGGGTGCGCCAGGTTGTGGCGCAGGCGTTGCACGGTGGCCGCGTGCATGCCCAGGTCGCCCGCCCACGGCAGGCGGACGACGACGAGGCACAGCAGCACGACGACGAGCACGGCGGCGGCCTGCGCCGACACCCGGCCGGCGCGGGCCGCGGAGCCGCGCACCGGTGCCGTACGGCGCTTCGGTTCGGTTTCGGACGGCACGGTCTGCATGATCCGTCGACCCTACAGCCCGGGCGCACGCAAAGCGCCCCGGGCCCTGATGTGCCCGGGGCGCCCTTGGTGCCGTACGGCTACGAGTGCGTGCGCAGCAGCGTCCGCATCGTGCGCATCGCCACCGACAGGTTGGCGAGGTCGAAGGAGTCCGAACTGCGGATCTCGTCCAGGGTGGTGCGCGCCCGGCCCAGGATCGCGCTGTTCTTCCGCTCCCACGCCTCGAACCGCTGCTCCGGCGTCGAGGTGCCGTTGCCGGCGGCGAAGACGTCCGCGGTGAGCGCCGCGTGGGCCGCGTACAGGTCCTCGCGGATGGAGGCGCGGGCCATGGACTGCCAGCGGTCGGCGCGGGGCAGCTCGATGATGCGGTCCATCAGCTGGGTGATGTTGAGCCGGTCGGCGAGGTCGTAGTAGATCTCGGCGACGTCCAGCGGCTCCTTGCCCAGGCGGTCGGCGACCGAGACGATGTCGAGCGCCGGGAAGGCGGAGGAGAAACCGGCCACGCGGGTGGCCAGCTCGTCCGGGACACCGGCCGCGGACAGCTCGTCGTACACGTGCTGGTACCACTCCAGGTCCGCGCCGCGCAGCAGCTTCGGCAGCTCCTGCCAGACCCGCTCGACGCGCTCGGCGAAGAACTCCACCGTCTCGGCGAGCTGGACCGGCTGCGGCCGGTTGTTGAGCAGCCAGCGCGTGCCGCGCTCGATGAGGCGGCGCGAGTGCAGCCGGATACGGGTCTGGACGCCCGCGTCGACCGTGTTGTCCAGGGCCTCGACCGCGTCCCACACCGGGGCCGAGCAGAAGATCGCGCGGGCCGCGGTCTGGGCCCGGACGATCTCCTCCAGGGAGGCCCCGGTCTCCTCGCGCAGGCGGTGCAGGTACGTCGTACCGCCGGTGTTGACCGTGTCGTTGACCAGCACGGTGGTGGTGATCTCGCGGCGCAGCGGGTGGCCGTCGATGGCCTCGGCGAAGCGCTCGCGCAGGGCCGTCGGGAAGTACGCGTGCAGCAGGGTGCGCAGGTACGGGTCGTCCGGCAGCGAGGTGTGCAGCAGCTCCTCGGCCACCGTGATCTTCGTGTACGCCAGGACCACGGCCGTCTCCGGGCCGGTCAGGCCCTGGGTCTGGGCGAGGCGCTCGCGGATCTGCCGGTCGGTCGGCAGGAACTCCAGCGCCCGGTCCAGGTGGCCCTCGCGCACCAGGTGGCGGATGAACCGCTGCTGGGCGTGGAGCATGTCCTTGGCCTGGAACAGGGCGTTGGCCAGGGCGGTGTTCTGCGCGTAGTTGTTGCGCAGGACCAGCGCGCCGACCTCGTCGGTCATCTCGGCGAGCAGCTTGTTGCGCTGCTTGATGGTCATGTCGCCGTCCGTGACCAGGCCGTTCAGCAGGATCTTGATGTTCACCTCGTGGTCGGAGGTGTCCACGCCGGCGCTGTTGTCGATCGCGTCGGTGTTGATCTTGCCGCCGTGCGTGGCGAACTCGATCCGGCCGAGCTGGGTGAGACCCAGGTTGCCGCCCTCGCCGACGACCTTGACGCGCAGGTCGGCGCCGTCGACGCGGATGGCGTCGTTGGCCTTGTCGCCGACGTCCGCGTTCGACTCCGAGGACGCCTTCACGTACGTGCCGATGCCGCCGTTCCACAGCAGGTCGACCGGCGCCTTGAGGATCGTCTTCATCAGGTCGGCCGGGGTCATCTTGGCGACCTTGCCCTCGATGCCGAGGGCCTCGCGGATGTGGCTGTTGAGCGTGATCGACTTGGCGCTGCGCGGGAAGATCCCGCCGCCCGCCGACAGCAGCTCGGTGTTGTAGTCGGCCCAGCTGGACCGGGGCAGCTCGAACAGGCGGCGGCGCTCGGCGTAGGAGGTGGCCGCGTCCGGGGTGGGGTCGATGAAGATGTGCCGGTGGTCGAAGGCGGCGACCAGACGGATGTGCTCGGAGAGCAGCATGCCGTTGCCGAACACGTCACCGGACATGTCACCGATGCCGACGACCGTGAAGTCCTCGCTCTGCGTGTCCACGCCCAGCTCACGGAAGTGCCGCTTCACGGACTCCCAGGCGCCGCGCGCGGTGATGCCCATGCCCTTGTGGTCGTAGCCGGCCGAGCCGCCGGAGGCGAAGGCGTCGCCGAGCCAGAAGTTGTACTTCTCGGCGACCCCGTTGGCGATGTCCGAGAAGGTCGCGGTGCCCTTGTCGGCGGCGACCACCAGGTAGGTGTCGTCGCCGTCGTGCCGGACCACGTCCTTCGGCGGCACGACCTCGCCGGCCACCATGTTGTCCGTGATGTCGAGCAGCGCCGAGATGAAGGTCTTGTAGCTGGCGACGCCCTCGGCCAGCCAGGCGTCGCGGTCCACGCTCGGGTCCGGCAGCTGCTTGGCGACGAAGCCGCCCTTGGCGCCGACCGGCACGATCACGGTGTTCTTCACCATCTGCGCCTTGACCAGGCCGAGGATCTCCGTACGGAAGTCCTCACGCCGGTCGGACCAGCGCAGGCCGCCTCGGGCGACCTTGCCGAAGCGCAGGTGCACGCCCTCCACACGCGGCGAGTACACCCAGATCTCGTACGCCGGGCGCGGCGCGGGCAGGTCCGGGATGGCCTGCGGGTCGAACTTCATGGAGACGTAGGCGTGCGGCGTGCCGCCGCGCGTCTCCTGGAAGAAGTTCGTGCGCAGGGTCGCCTTGATGACGGTCAGGAACGACCGCAGGATGCGGTCCTCGTCCAGGCTGGCCACCTGCTCCAGGGCCGCGTCCAGCTCCTCCAGCAGGGCGTCGGTGATCTCGACCCCGGCCTTCTGCCGGTCCGGGGACATCCGCGCCTCGAACAGGGAGACGAGGAGCCGGGTGGTGTGGACGTTGTTGCGGAGGGTGTCCTCCATGTAGTCCTGCGAGAAGGTCGAGCCGGCCTGCCGCAGGTACTTGGCGTAGGCACGCAGCACCATCGCCTGCCGCCAGGTCAGCCCGGCACTGAGCACGAGGGCGTTGAAGCCGTCGTTCTCGGCCTTGCCGGTCCAGGTCGCGGCGAACGCCTCCTGGAACCGCTCACGGCCGTCGTCGCCCAGGTAGTCGCCGTTTCCGCCGCCGAGCGACTTCGGCATGCGCAGACCGAAGTCGTAGATCCAGGCGGTGGTGCGGTCCGCGCAGCGCAGCTCGTAGGGCCGCTCGTCCGTCACCTCGACGCCGAGGCGGCTCAGCACGGGCAGCACCTTGGAGAGGGAGACGGTGCCGCCCTTCTGGTAGATCTTGAAGCGGCGCTCCTCGGGCGCGGCGCCCACCGGCTCGTACAGGCTCAGCGAGAAGGCCTTGTCCTCGCTGAGCTGTTCCAGGTGGACCAGGTCGGCGACCGCGGCCCGCGGGCTGTGATCGGCCTTGTAGCCCTCGGGGAAGGCCTGGCTGTAGCGGCGCAGCACCTCGGCCGCGCGCTCCTCGCCGCACTCGGCGGTCAGCGCCTCGGCGAACGCGTCGGCCCAGGAGCGGGCCGCCTCCACCAGGCGCGCCTCGATGCGCTCCTTGTCGGCGTCCGACAGCTCGGGCAGCTCGGTGCCCTGCGGGACCCGGACGACGAAGTGCAGCCGGGACAGGATCGACTCGGTGTTCCAGGCGGTGAAGTCGACGCTGGTGCCGCCGAGCTCCTCCTTCAGGATGTCGATGATCCGCAGGCGGACGCCGGTGGTGTAGCGGTCGCGCGGGAGGTAGACGAGGGCCGAGTAGTAGCGGCCGTACTCGTCCTGGCGCAGGTACAGCCGCAGCCGGCGGCGCTCCTGGAGGTACAGGACGCTCGTGACGATCGACTGCAGTTCGGCGGGCGGCGTCTGGAACAGCTCGTCGCGCGGGTAGGTCTCCATGATCTGGAGCAGGTCGCGGCCGTCGTGGCTGTTGGGCGAGAACCCGGCCAGTTTCAGGACCTCGTCGACCTTGCGGCGGATGACCGGAACGCGGCGGACGGACTCGGTGTAGGCGGCGGAGGAGAACAGGCCGAGGAAACGGCGCTCACCGATGACGTTGCCGTCCGCGTCGAACTTCTTGACGCCGATGTAGTCCAGGTACGACGGCCGGTGCACGGTGGCCCGGCTGTTGGCCTTGGTCAGCACGAGCAGCTTGTGCTCGCGCGCCTTGGCCCGGGCGTCGGCCGGGAGGCGTTCGAAGGAGGGGCTGACCGGGTGCTGGTCGTCCTCGGCGTGGTGCGGGTCCGAGCGCAGTATGCCCAGACCGGTGCCGGGCACGGCGGCGAGCGTGTCGTCGTCGCGCAGCTGGTACTCGCGGAAGCCGAGGAAGGTGAAGTGGTCCGAGGACAGCCAGTGCAGCAGCTCGCGCGCCTCCGCGACCTCGGGCCGGGGCATGTCGGCGGGGACGGGCTCGCTCTCCAGGCCGTCGGCGATCCGGCTCGCCGCCTCCCGCATCTTCTCCCAGTCCTCGACGGCCTCCCGGACGTCGGACAGGACGCGCAGCAGGTCGGCGGTGATCTGCTTCAGATCGGCGCGGTCGGTCTCCCGGTCGATCTCCACGTGGATCCAGGACTCGACGTGCGCGTCGTGCGGGAGGTCGCCGGTGGGCGGGGTCGGCAGCACCTCGATCAGCTTGCCGGTGAGATCACGCCGGACGACGAACTGCGGGTGGATGACGACGTGGATGCCACGCCCCTGCCGGGTCAGCTCGTTGGTCACGGAGTCGACGAGGAAGGGCATGTCGTCGGTGACGACCTCCACGACGGTGTGGCTGCAGGTCCACCCGTTCTCTTCCACGGTCGGCGTGTACACCCGGACGTTCGCGGTGCCCTGGGGGCGGATCTCGGCGAGACGGTAGTGCGAGACCGCGGCGCCGAAGGCGTCGACCGGGTCGCGGTCGGCGAGGTCTTCCGGGGCGGTGTGCAGGTAGTAGCGCTGGAGGAACGCGAGCACCGATTCGTTGTCCGGGGTGCCGGAGGTGCCCTCGCTCGTCGTCCCGGTCGGTAGGTGCCCCCCGACCGGGCTGTTCTCAGCTACCCGGGCGGCCCTCTCGAGCAGCTCGGCCTTGGCTTCGTCCAGCTTGGTCTGCATTGTCCTCTGGCTCCTGTCGCGCGCCGTTGCGTGACGTAGAAGGAAGTACGGTCTCTTCCCTTGCGACACAACGCCACGGCCCGGGGTGTCCGGTCGGTTCCGACGGTATGCCGCGAGGAGAGATGAGCGGGGGGAATTCGGCCA
This sequence comes from Streptomyces sp. NPDC042638, assembly GCF_040647235.1. Lineage (NCBI taxonomy): Bacteria > Bacillati > Actinomycetota > Actinomycetes > Kitasatosporales > Streptomycetaceae > Streptomyces > Streptomyces sp. NPDC042638. The sequence continues at coordinate 23,906 of NZ_JBEZBT010000024.1, read as the reverse complement.
TTGTCGGGACGTCCGTCGGGTGTGACGCTGCTCTCCGCACCGCCGCGACCCCGACCGTCCTCGGCGCCCCGGGGGCTTCCGCGCCCCCGCCCCGCCCGCGAAGACCAGCGACCGCCGCCCGGTCACGGAGGTGTTCCGTGCAACCCGGGCGCAGGGCAGGAGCGGCATCGCCCCCGCGAGATATCGCGCTGATCACGCCACAAGGCTATCGCCCCGCACCCCGGGTCCGTCATGAGCCGTATGTGTACAAAACCAAGGGGTGAAGTTTGACGTTCTGCACAGCGGCGGGCCGGGGGTCCCTGACGTATCCGGTCGCGCCCGCGCGCCCCCGGACGCACTCTGAAAACCACCGGGCCCTCTTGGCAGGCGCGCCCGGCCGGGGCACGGTGCCCGCACGTGCCATCCGCGCGCCCTCGGCGTCACGGCACACGGCCCAGCGTCCCACCCGCACGGCCCAGCGTCCTGTCCGCAGAGCCCGGAGTCTGCCCCGAGGAGCCGACATGCCCACGAAGATCCTCATCGTCACCGGCGACGCAGCGGAGTCCCTGGAGGTCCTCTACCCGTACCAGCGGCTGCGCGAGGAGGGCTACGAGGTCCACATCGCGGCCCCCACCCGCAAGACGCTCCGCTTCGTCGTCCACGACTTCGAACCCGGCTACGACACCTACACCGAGAAGCCCGGCTACACCTGGCCCGCCGACCTGGCCTTCGCCGAGGTCGACCCGGGTGCGTACGCGGCGCTGGTCATCCCCGGCGGCCGGGCCCCCGAGTACCTGCGCAACGATCCCGAGCTGCGCAAGATCCTCAAGGCGTTCTTCGACGCGGACAAGCCCGTCGCCCAGATCTGCCACGGCCCGCTGCTCACCGCCGCCATCGACTCGCTGCGGGGGCGCCGGGTCACGGCCTATCCCGCGCTGGAGCCGGACATGCAGGCGGCCGGGGCGGGCTTCCAGGACGCCGAGACGGTCGTCGACGGAACCCTGGTCTCGGCCCGGGCGTGGCCGGACCATCCGGCGTGGATGCGGGAGTTCATCAACGTGCTGCGCTCCGAGGCACCGGTGGACTGACCGCGCCCCGCCGGGGGCTCGGCTATGCGGCTATGCGGCTATGCGGCGAGCCTCCGCCACGGCCTCGGTCAACGTGTCCACCACCGGCACGCCCGCGTTCTCCAGACTGGCCCGGCTGTGCGAACCGCCGGTGTACAGCACGGCCCGGGCCCCCACGTGCAGCGCGGCGAGCGCGTCGTCCGCCGCGTCCCCGATCACCACCGTCCGCGCCGGCTCCACCAGCCCCGCCAGCGCCTGCAGATGCCGCACCATGTGCTCGGCCTTGCTGCCGCCGGACGGCCCGGTGCGCCCGTCGACACGTATGAAGTGCGCCTCGATGCCGAAGCCCCGGACCAGCGGCACCAGCTCCTCGTGCCCGTACATGCTCAGCAGCGACTGGCTGTGTCCCGCCGACCGCCACCCCGCGAGCAGTTCCTCCGCCCCCTGCGTGAGCCGGCACCGCACCCGGTGCTCGGTGTAGTGCCGGTGGAAGACCCCGTCCATCAGCTCCCACTCGACGTCGGTCGGCAGCCGGCCGAGCAGGCGCTCGTAGAACTTCGGCACCGGCACGCAGTACAGCGACCGGTACTGCTCCAGCGTGATCGGTGCGAGCCCCAGCTCGGCGAAGGCCGCGTTCGTCGCCCCGATGATGGCGTCGTTGTCGTGGAACAGCGTCCCGTTCCAGTCCCAGACGATGTGCGCCTTTCCGTGCATCCCCATGTCCAAGACCGTACCCGCCCCCACTGACAGTCAGCGCCGTGCGGGCGGCCCGGGGTCAGCCCCGGCCGACCAGGTTGGGGATCTCCTGCGTGGCGAACCACAGCAGCTCGTGGTCGTCCGCCCCGTCGACGACGAACTGCGCGTCGTCGTCCCCGCCGTCCGCCGCCCCGAGCGCGTCCGCCGCGGCGGTCACGTCCGGCTCCGCGTCCTCGGCGTCGACGTGCACGGAGGCCGCCTTGGCGAGCGGCACCGACACCGTCACGGTCACCTCGCCGAGGGCGGACGGTTCGAGACCGCGGTCCGGGTCGACGCTCGCGGCGCCGTCGGGCACGTCCACGGCGACCACGGCCCGGCGCCGCACCGCCCCCGGGTCCGCCGCCAGCAGCCGCAGCGAAGCCAGCGCGGCCCGGCTGAGCGCCGCGTACTCCAGCTCCTCGATGTCCTCGGAGAGGTACCACTCGCGCAGGGCGGGCGTGACGGCGTACGCGACGAACGGGCCGCTCCCCAGCTCGCCCGTCCTGTGCGCCTCGGCGAGAGCGGGGAGGGTGAGAGGGACGTAGACGCGCATACTGGCCGCTCTTTCCTGGTCAAAGGCTCCGCTGGGGCTCCGGGGAGAGCGGCTGGCGCGTCTCCCGCCGGAGGGCCTTCAGGATACGTGCGGCCGTCCCCTTTCGGGCCCCCGCCCGGCCCCGTGGAGGCGTCCACTCCGGTCCCGCGGTTCACCCTGTCCCGCGGCCTGCCCAGGGGGCCCGGAGGCTCCGGTGTCCCACTGATAGGTGAACATCGCGGGCCGTGCCCCGGCCGCGGTCCGTTCCTTGCCAGCCCCTCCCGCGGCCCGTACAAGATCCCCACCAGCGAGTTACCGCCCGGTATTCCCGGGCCCGCCGAACGGGGACTCCCATGAACAAGGTCATGAGCCGCACCATCCGGACCCGCCCGCGGCACCGTCCGCCGACCCGCCGGGACTCCCGCCGCCCCGGCGGCGCGCCGCCCCGCACGCCCAGCCGCCCGGCGGCCACACACTCCGAGAGGACCCTCGCAGCGCCCGAGAAGAGCCGCACAGCGCCGGAGAGGACCCGCACAGCGCCCGCGACGGCCGTACGGCAGCCTCGCCCGACCGACCTCTTCGCGGACCGTCTGCTGGCCGTCCTGAGCGGCCGGCGCCCCGTCCACTGGATGCTCCGGCACACCGCGGGCCGCGCCTACGACGACCTGGCACGCCTGGCGGAACGCAGCCCGCTGCGGACCCACGGCACCCGCCCGGTCGTCCACGACATCGGCTACTACGTCCCCAGCGAAGGCGCCCTGGAGGTCTTCGCCCGTATCGCCGCCGGAGACCGGCTGCGGGCCATGGCATTCCGCCTCGAACTGGGCAAGGACCTCCGCTGGCGCTGCACGGCGGTGGAAACGGGCACGACGTAGCCGGGGGGACACCCGCTGCCTTGCCGTGGGCGGTCTGGGCGGTCGCGCAGCCCCGCGAAGCCCACCCGACGGCGAACACGCAGGGCCGGGCCCCCGGAAGGGGGCCCGGCCCTGCGGAAACCGCCTGCGGCGCCTACTTCTTGCGGCGCCGCCCGCCCTTGGCCTGCCGACGCCGCTCCGCCCGCGTCAGACCGTCCGACTCGGAGCGCACCGGCTCCTCGTCCTCCAGGTCCCGCTCGACGATGCCGCCCTCACCGTCCACCGACGGTGCGGAGAAGTGCAGATCCCGTCGCTGCGGAACGTCCAGCCCCTTCGCGCGGATCTCCGGACGCGCGCCCGCCTGCGCCGGCACCGTGTCCTGCACGCCCTCGCCGACCGGCTGGGCCTCCTCGACCGGGACCTCCTCGACCTGCTGCTCGACCTGGACCTCCAGGTTGAACAGGTAGCCGACGGACTCCTCCTTGATGCCGTCCATCATCGCGGTGAACATGTCGAAGCCCTCGCGCTGGTACTCCACCAGCGGGTCCTTCTGCGCCATCGCGCGCAGGCCGATGCCCTCCTGGAGGTAGTCCATCTCGTAGAGGTGCTCGCGCCACTTGCGGTCCAGGACCGACAGCACGACCCGGCGCTCCAGCTCACGCATGATCTCGGAGCCGAGCTGGGCCTCACGGGCCTCGTACTGCTGGTGGATGTCCTCCTTGATGGACTCCGAGATGAACTCGGCGGTCAGACCGGCCCGGTCGCCGGCCGCCTCCTCCAGCTCCTCGACGGTGACCTTCACCGGGTAGAGCTGCCTGAAGGCGCCCCACAGCCGGTCCAGGTCCCAGTCCTCGGGGAATCCCTCGGAGGTCTCGGCGTGGATGTACGCGTCGATCGTGTCGTCCATGAAGTGCTGCACCTGCTCGTGCAGGTCCTCGCCCTCCAGGACGCGGCGGCGCTCGCCGTAGATGACCTCGCGCTGCCGGTTGAGCACCTCGTCGTACTTCAGGACGTTCTTGCGGGTCTCGAAGTTCTGCGTCTCCACCTGGCCCTGCGCGGACGCGATCGCGCGCGTGACCATCTTGTTCTCGATCGGCACGTCGTCCGGCACGTTGGCCATGGACATCACGCGCTCGACCATCTGGGCCTTGAACAGCCGCATCAGGTCGTCGCCGAGGGAGAGGTAGAAGCGGGACTCGCCCGGGTCGCCCTGACGGCCGGAACGGCCGCGCAGCTGGTTGTCGATGCGCCGCGACTCGTGCCGCTCGGTGCCGAGGACGTAGAGGCCGCCGAGCTCCTTGACCTCCTCGAACTCGGCCTTGACCGCCTGCTCGGCCTTCTCCAGGGCGGCGGGCAGGGCCGCGGCCCACTCCTCGATGTGCTCCTCGGGGTCGAGGCCGCGCTGGCGCAGCTCGGCCTCGGCGAGGTCGTCGGGGTTGCCGCCGAGCTTGATGTCCGTACCACGGCCGGCCATGTTGGTGGCCACGGTCACAGCGCCCTTGCGGCCGGCCTGCGCGACGATCGACGCCTCACGCTCGTGGTGCTTGGCGTTCAGCACCTCGTGCTGGATGCCGCGCTTGCTGAGCTGCTGCGAGAGGTACTCCGACTTCTCGACGGAGGTCGTGCCGACGAGGATCGGCTGGCCCTTCTCGTGCTTCTCGGCGATGTCGTCGACGACCGCCTCGAACTTGGCCACCTCGGTGCGGTAGATCAGGTCCGACTGGTCGTTGCGGACCATCGGCCTGTTCGTCGGGATGGGGACCACGCCGAGCTTGTAGATCTGGTGGAACTCGGCGGCCTCGGTCATCGCCGTACCGGTCATGCCGGAGAGCTTGTTGTAGAGGCGGAAGAAGTTCTGCAGGGTGATCGTGGCGAGCGTCTGGTTCTCGTCCTTGATGTCCACCCCTTCCTTCGCCTCGATCGCCTGGTGCATGCCCTCGTTGTAGCGGCGGCCGGCGAGGATACGGCCGGTGTGCTCGTCGACGATCATGACTTCGCCGTCGATGACGACGTAGTCCTTGTCGCGCTTGAACAGCTCCTTGGCCTTGATCGCGTTGTTCAGGTAACCCACGAGGGGGGTGTTCACCGACTCGTAGAGGTTGTCGATGCCCAGCCAGTCCTCGACCTTGCTGACGCCGGACTCGTGGATGGCGACCGTGCGCTTCTTCTCGTCGACGTCGTAGTCGCCGGTCTCCTCGACGCCCTTGAGCGGGTTGCCGGCCTCGCCGCGCTTGAGGCGCGTGACCAGCTTGGCGAAGTCGCCGTACCACTTGGTGGCCTGGTCGGCGGGCCCGGAGATGATCAGCGGCGTACGGGCCTCGTCGATGAGGATGGAGTCGACCTCGTCGACGATGGCGAAGTTGTGGCCGCGCTGCACCAGCTCGTCCTTCGACCACGCCATGTTGTCGCGCAGGTAGTCGAAGCCGAACTCGTTGTTCGTGCCGTAGGTGATGTCGCACGCGTACTGCTCGCGGCGCTGGGCCGGGGTCATGCTGGCGAGGATGCAGCCGACCTCCAGGCCCAGGAACTTGTGGACGCGGCCCATCATCTCGGAGTCGCGCTCGGCCAGGTAGTCGTTGACCGTGACGATGTGGACGCCGTCGCCGGACAGGGCGTTCAGATACGCGGGCAGGGTGCCGACGAGGGTCTTGCCCTCACCGGTCTTCATCTCGGCCACGTAGCCGAGGTGGAGCGCGGCGCCGCCCATCATCTGCACGTCGTAGTGACGCTGGCCGAGGACGCGCTTGGCGGCCTCGCGCACGGTGGCGAAGGCCTCGGGGAGCAGGTCGTCCAGGCTCTCACCATCGGCGTACCGCTGCTTGTACTCATCGGTGAGGGCCCGCAGCTCGGCGTCGGAGAGGTCGACGAAGTCCTCTTCGATGGAGTTGACCTGGTCCGCGATGCGGTGCAGCTTGCGCAGGATCTTGCCTTCGCCTGCACGCATGATCTTCGAGAGGACGGACACGGGGGCTGGTCTCCTTGCCGGTCGGGCCTGGGACGGTCGGTTTTCCATGTGACGTACTGAGCAACGGCCATCGTATGCGAGGACCCGGCCGCGCCGGGAGGGCCTGGCGGCCCGACGGCTGCTTCACCCGGGACAACGGGCCGGGAAGCCGGATGGTGCCGCATCGGCGCGAGGAATTGAGCGAAATGTGATCACCCGCTCACTCATCGCGAAAAGGCATGGCCCCGGGCGGGCCGTCCGAGCAGAATCGGGCGATGGAACCCGTCACGCTCACCACGGACCGTCTCCTGCTGCGCCCGGTCGGCCCCGGCGACACCGACGCGGTGTACGAGGCCGTGCAGGACCCCGACATCCAGCGCTGGACCACGGTCCCCTCGCCCTATCTCCCCGAGCATGCGATCAGCTTCACGGAGCAGCTCGTCCCCGAGGGATGGTCGCAGGGGTCGATGTTCACCTTCGGCGTCTTCGCGGGCGGGGAGCTGGTCGCCATGCTCGCCCTCACCATGCGCTCGCTGGGCACGGCCGAGGTCGGCTTCTGGACGGCCAAGGAGCACCGCGGCCGCGGGTACGTCGTGGAGGCCACGCTCACCGCCTGCCGGTGGATCTTCACCGAGGTCGGCGTCGACCGGGTCGAATGGCGGGCCGAGGTCGGCAACCACGCCTCCCGCGCGGTGGCCGAACGCGCGGGCTTCACCGTCGAGGGCACCCTGCGCTCCGGCATCAACAACAAGGGGGTGCGCCGGGACTGCTGGGTCGGCTCCCTGCTCCCCTCGGACCTGAGCCTGCCCTCCACTGCCCCGTACCTGCCCGCACGCGCCTGACGCCCGCTGCGCGGAAGAGAGCGGCCCTCGTCTCTCTGTTGTGAGGACGCAGCCCGTCCTGCCGCGAAGGCGCAGCCCGTCCTGCCGCGAAGGCGCAGCCCGTCCTGCCGCGAAGGCGCAGCTCGTCCTGCCGCGAAGGCGCAGCTCGTCCTGCCGCGAAGGCGAAGCTCGTCGCGGGCTGTCGGTGGCACTGTCAGTGGCACCCTCTATCGTCCGACGCATGACGACCCTTCCGCGCCCCGCCACCACCCTCACCGCGGACGACGCCCGCCGCATCGCGCTGCGGGCCCAGGGCCTCCTCGGCGCGCCCGACCGGCGCGCGGGTGTCCGAGGGGTGCTGCGCCACCTCGGCGCGGTCCAGCTCGACACGATCTCGGTCCTCGCCCGTTCCCACGAGCTCGTGCCGTACGCCAGGCTGGGCGCGGTCGGCCGCGAGGCCGTGCAGGCCGCGTACTGGACGGACACGCACTCCTTCGAGTACTGGTCGCACGCGGCCTGCATCCTGCCCATCGAGGAGTGGCCGCACTTCGCCTTCCGGCGCCGCGCCTACCGCGACCGCCCGCACTGGCACCACGAACTCCCCGAGGGCGCCTACGAGCAGGTCATCAAGCAGCTGCGCACCGAGGGCCCGCTGACCGCCACGGAACTGGGCGGCGCGAAGAGGACGAGCGACTGGTGGGACTGGTCGGGCACGAAGGTCGCCGTGGAGCGGGCGCTGATGTACGGCGAGGTGGTGTGCGTGGAGCGGCGCGGCTGGAAGCGGGTGTACGACCTTGCCGAGCGCGCCGTCCCGGCCGCGCTGCTGCACGACGAGCTGGACGACGCCGAGTGCCTGCGCCGTCTGGTCCGGCTGGCGGGCGAGTCGCTCGGCGTCGGCACGCGCGCCGACATCGCCGACTACCACCGCCTCAAGGGCGAGCAGGTCGACGCGGTGATCGCGGATTCGGGACTGGTGCCGGTCGAGGTCGAGGGCTGGTCCAAGCCGGCCTGGGCCGACCCGGTCGCGCTGGCGACGCCGCCGCGCGGCCGGCACCGCACCACGCTGCTGTCGCCCTTCGACTCCCTGATCTGGGAGCGGGCGCGCACGGAGCGGATCTTCGGCTTCACCCACCGGCTGGAGGCGTACGTCCCCAAGCCCAAGCGGGTCCACGGCTACTTCGCGATGCCGGTGCTCGCCGGTGGCCGGCTGGTCGGTCGGGTCGACCCGGCGCGCGAGGGCCGCACACTGGTGGCCAGGCAGGTCACCCTGGACGGTCCGAAGGCGGTCCCGGCGGTCGCCCAGGCGTTGGTGGAGGCGGCGTCATGGGTGAACTGCACGGACGTCCGCGTCGAGCGCACGGACGCACCCGGACTGCGCGAGGCCCTCACCAGGGAACTCGCCGGCCTCCTCGGGTAGACCGTGACGGGCGCGGGCGCTAGCGGATCTCCAGGATCTTCTCCCGCATCGCGTAGACCACGGCTTCCATCCGGGAGTGCAGCTGCAGTTTCTCCAGGATGTTGCGGACGTGGTTCTTCACGGTGTTCTCGGAGATGAACAGTTCCTTGGCGATGTCCCGGTTGTTCATGCCCGTGGCGACGAGTTTGAGGACCTCCAGCTCCCGGTCGGTCAGCCGGGGCGCGGGCACCAGCCGGCGCTCGTCGGTGCGCTGGATCATCGACTTGAACTCGGTGAGGAGTTTGGACGCCATCGACGGGCTGATCTGTGACTGCCCGTCGGCCACCGCGCGAATGGCGGTGGCCACCTCGTCGGTCGAGATCTCCTTGAGGAGGTACCCGGTCGCGCCCGCCTTGATCGCGTCGTAGAGGTCGGCCTCCTCGTCGCTGATCGTCAGCATGATGATCTTCGCGCTGGGGGCGACCTCCTTGATGGAGGTGCAGGCCTCGATCCCGCCGCGCTTGGGCATGCGCACGTCCATCAGCACGATGTCGGGGAGCAGGTCGGCGGCCTTGTCGACGGCCTCGGCCCCGTCGCCCGCCTCACCGACGACCTGGATGTCCTCCTCGGCCGCGAGCACGATCTCCAGGCCGCGCCGGAAGAGGGCGTGGTCGTCCACGACCAGGACTCTGATCGGCTCCCTGCGTGAGGCGCCCGCGTCCGGGCCCATGCCGATGACATCGTCGCCGGCCTCCCCGTCCCGCATCGGTCCGAAGGTGTCCGCCATCGTTCCTCCCCCTGAAGGCTGTGGCCTGTGGTTCTGTGCCATCGCCAACCCAAGGCAGCGGCCCACCGGTTGGGCCGGTGCGGCCATGATTCCATGCCTGGACGACACCGGGGTGACGCGCGGGGCGCGAAGTGGTCGCACACCGGTGCCCCTGGGGGCGCACACACGCTCCAGGGGCACCGGCTCAGCTTCGGCCGGGCGGGTCAGCCGCCCAGCGTGCCACCCGCCGCGGGGGCCTGCGCCTCAGTGACCATGGGGTCCGTGCTGAGGTGGATCACGCCGTAGTCGTAGGCGTGTCGCCGGTAGACGACGCTCGGCTCCTTCGTCTCGGAGTCGACGAACAAGTAGAAGTCGTGGCCGACCAGTTCCATCTCGTAGAGGGCCTGGTCGAGGCTCATCGGGGAGGCGACGTGGGTCTTCTCGCGGACGACGAGGGGCCCTTCGCCCTTGACCTCCAGCGAGCCGATCTTCTTGGTCGGCACTCCGTCCGCGTCCTCGTCGTGGACGGGGACGCCGTTGCCGTTGAGTGTCGCCGCGTCCGGGACGTGGTCGGCGACCTCCGCCGCCGGGATCCGACGCGCCCCTCGGCGCGAGAACCGCTTGTCGTGCTGCTTGCGCAGCCGGGCATCCAGCTTTTCCGCCGCCATGTCGAGTGCGGCGTACGGGTCACTGGCCGCTGCCTCCGCCCGGATCACCGGACCGCGGGAGCGGAGCGTGATCTCCACTCGGTCGCAGCGGTCGGCCTGTCGGGGGTTCGGCTCCTTGGACACCTCGACGTCGAGGCTGATCACCTTGGCATCGAGCCTCTGGATCTTCTCCAGCTTCAGCTTCTCGGCCACGTGCTTGCGGAACCGCTCAGGCACCTCGGTCTTGCGGCCCTTGACGACGATGTCCACGCAGAACTCCGTTCCCGGATCGCTCCGCTGCATCGGCGGAGCGTCTCCCTTTCGCACCCGGTCCGGTGATCACCGGACCTCGGACTCGGTGACTTCCACCTCCTCCTCCCCCATGGGCGAGATCTCCACCCCACCGGCGCGGGTGATTGCACAAACCCGCAGCACGGCATTCGGATATGTGAGGTGTGGCCTGCGCCTTTTCCTCACAACCGAACATATCTCGCCCGGACGGATGTCGTCACCCTCTACTGCGGCGTACCTCCGTTCAAGTGAATTTCCCCTCTCACCACCTGCAACGATGCAGGTCGGCGGTCAGTTCCTGTCTATTTCGAAAGAATCGCGAGGAGCGGCGATCACAGCGGCTTGGAGCATCCGCCCGTGCGCGTTCGGGGCCCTCTTTTCCGATGCACCATGCATCCACTCCTTCCCCTCCGGCCGTACGCCGATCCTTCGTTCCTCCCTACCTTCCCGGGTTATGGCCCGATACACGACCGTTCTGTGATCACGACGGGATACCGCCGCTTCCCGCAGGGCCCGCGCCGCCTCCGCGAGGCTGGCACCCGTCGTCATGAGGTCGTCGACCAGCACCACGCGGCCCGTGCCGAGCAGCCGGCCGCCTGCCTCGGTCACCTCCAACGCCCCGGCGAGGTTCTCCCGGCGCCGCCGCGCGTCCAGCCCAGCCTGGTCCGCCACGGCCCGCCGTTGACGCAGCACGGCCGCCACCCGGGCCGGCGTCCCGGTGCGCCGCAACTCCCCGGCCGCCGCGAGCGCCATCCGCCGCACCGGATCGTGCCCACGCGCCCGCACGGCCCATCGGGCGGAGGGGACGGGAACCAGCAGCACGGGCCCCCGCCACGACCACCCGGCCACCCCGGCACCGGCACCGGCACCGGCACCGGCACGGGTGTCGCGAGCGGGACCGACGCCGACACCGCCGCCCGCGCCCAGGCCCGCCCGCACGGCTCCTGCCAGCGCCGTGCCCAGCGTTCCCGCGAGTGCCAGCGCGCCCCGCTCCTTGTGGGCGAGCAGCAGGGCACGTACCTCCGCCGCGTACGGAGCCACCGCGTGCACCACCGGCAGCCCGGCCGGCTCCGGCTCCGGCCGCGCCCGCCGCGGCACGCTCCCGTCCAGCGTGGCCCGGCACCGCGGGCAGAGCGCCGTACGAGGTGCGCCGCAGCCCGCGCAGTCGGCCGGAAGCACCAGGTCGGTGAGGTCCTGCCACCACCCCCGCATGACCACCACTGTGCCCCTGCGCCCGCCGACCGGCCACCCCTGTGGACAACGGCCTGTGGACAACGGCCTGTCGAACCCGGAGCACCCCGCACGAACCCGGAGCACCCCGCACGACGCGCGGCTCCCAACTGGGCAGGGCGGCCCCCGGCCGGGCACGGGAGAGCACGGGAACGGGCGGCCGGCGCGGGCACAGGCAGCCGCCGAGAGCGCAGGCGGGCCGAGGAGAGCACAGGCGGGCCGGGGAGGCACAGGCGGCGCGCGGCCGCGCCGTCGCAGAGGGGACCGACGGCCCGCCCGCGGTCAGCCCGGATAGACCGGCGCCGTCCCGTCCTTGTCGACCTTCTGCCACTGCGCCCCGGACGGCAGCCGTACGATCCCGTCCTCCGAGTAGGCCACCAGCGGCGCCCGCTCGTCCTCGGACGCGGCGATCGCCTTGACGCTCGTGAGCGCGCCCGGTGCGGGACCGTCCAGCGTGGATCCGTCGACCTGGACGTACCGCATCTGCTGCACGCCCCCCTGCTCCTGGCCCCCGACCAGCAGCCTGCTGTCCCCGGCCCAGGAGATGGCGCTGACCTTCTCCAGGTCCGGTGTGGCCGACCTGAGTCCGTCCACCGAGATGCCCTGCCCGGTCCCGTCGTCGCGCTGGATCCTGCCGATGAACAGGGACTGCTTGCCGTCCTTCTCGACGACCAGCGCGATCCGCGCCCCGTCGGCGGCCACTCGCGCGTCCTTGATCTGGCCGGACAGGTCCGGGACGGCGACCCGCTCCGGTTTGCCGACCCCCTGCTGCAGAACGAACAGGCGGGTGCGGTGCGGGTCGCTGTCAGCCACCCACAGGTCGCCACGGGCGTCCCAGCTCGGGGTGGTCAGCCGGTCGGCGGGGGTCGCGCCGGCGCTGGTCACCAGCGGCTCGTCGAAGGAACCACCCGACGCCAGCGAGGTCACGTACAGCGATCTGCCCTCGTCACCGACCCCGGCCGCGGTGTGCTCGTCCCGCGACACCGCCACCGACCGCAGCCCCTTGCCGCCCTCGCCCAGCGGACCGGGCACCGGCACGGAGCCGGTTCCGGTGCTCGCGGTCGGCATCCGTACCACCCGGCGCTTGCCGTCGATGAAGTACACGTACTCGGGACGCTTGGACGACCCGTGCCAGGCCTCGGACTCGGCGCGTTCGTCGGTCAGTTCGCACAGCCGGTCGTCGCCGGTGCCCAGCAGCTCGACGGACTCCAGCGTCGGCGCGAGGTTCCGCAGGGTGAACAGCATCTGCGTCGCCATCTCGGTGCACTTGCCCGCCGCGACCCGGGACGCCTTGAGGTTCAGCGGGACGGTCAGCCTGTTCTGGTCGTCCGGAGCGAGCCCGGACACGCCCTTCCGCAGCGCCGTACCGGTCGGGAAACTGGACCTGACCACCGGTCCGAGCCAGGCGGTGGGCCCCTTCAGCAGCGAACGGACCATCTGGGTCATCGCGTCCACCTTGCCGCGCACGAACACCGGGTCGGCGACCGTCACCGGCTGACCGCTCGCCCCGACCGCCGTGTCGGAGGCGAAGTAGTACTTGTCGACCGGCGTGTAGTTCCGCTGGAAGTCCGACTTGCCCATGACGACGCCGTCGGGCAGTCCGTCGATGCGCCACTGCCCGCTCTTGTGGTCCTTCGTGAGGTGCAGCTTCTCGCGGTAGGAACCCCCCGCGGGCTGGTACGCCTGCTGCGCGTCGACCGTGGCGACCCGGCTGCCGGCCAGCACACAGGTGACGCTGTTGGTCTCCTCCCGGCCGCCCGGGCCGCAGTCCGTCTCGATGCTCGGCCCGTTCGCGAGGACGGTGGTCGACCGCTCCGGCCGCCAGGTGCGCGCCGCGTCCGTCGTCAGGTACTTGCGGGCCGTGTCGTACTGCGGATCGTCGCTGGTCAGCGCCTCGAGGAAGCCTTGCATGATCTCCCCCGGGCCGGCACCGTCGGCCGGCGGCATGGCGAACACCCGGACGCCGGTGTCCTGCCGCGGCGTGGACACCACATCCCGCAGGTCCCCGCTGTCGGGCATCGAGGCGCAACCGGCCAGCAGTACGGCGCCCAAGGCGGCGTACGCCACCGCGCGCCCCGGCCGCCGCCGTGCGTCCCCCGTGCGGTCAGCGGCCACGAAATGCCTCCCCTGGCTCGGTCGAGCCCTCCGGCGAGCCGGCCTCCGGCCGGTCCTCGTTCGTCTCGGACGCCGGACGCCCGGCCGGCCCCTCCCCCGGACGCGGTACGCCACCGGCGGGCCGGGACACCACGCGCGCGCCGTTGCCGTTGCCGGGCAGGGCGGTCGGATCGGCGGCCGGGCTCGCGGCGGGCAGCCGCGGCGCGATCTGCGCCCGCGACGGCAGCGCGGACGCCTGAGCACCGGCCTGCTGGACCGGAACGGTGGCCCGCTTCTCCTCATCCCCCCCGCGCGGCAGCCCGGCGTCCTCCAGGCCGCGGTTGCGGCGCGAGTCCTTGGGCTCCAGCGGTATGGGCGAGCCCCGCAGCGGCTCGTCCGCGGTCCTGGGCAGCGTCAGGCGGAACTGGGAACCGCCGCCCGGCTCACCCCACGCCTGCAGCCAGCCGCCGTGCAGCCGCGCGTCCTCCAGGGCGATCGACAGCCCGAGGCCGGTACCTCCCGTGGTCCGCGCGCGTGCCGGGTCGGCCCGCCAGAAGCGGCTGAAGACCCGGGTGGCCTCACCGGGCTTCAGGCCGACGCCGTAGTCCCGCACCGCGACGGCCACGGCCCCGCCCGCGGCGGCCAGCTTGACGACGACGTCCTTGCCCTCGCCGTGCTCGACGGCGTTGACGACGAGGTTGCGCAGCACGCGCTCCACACGCCGGGCGTCCGCCTCGGCCACGACGGGCTGCTGGTCCCCGACCACGCGCAGGTGCGTGCCCTTGCGCTCGGCGAGCGGCTCGGCACCGCTCACCACCCGCCGGACGACCTCCCTGAGGTCTATCGGCTCCGCCTCCAGCGCCGCGGCGCCGGCGTCGAAACGGCTGATCTCCAGCAGGTCCGCGAGCAGCGACTCGAACCGGTCCAGCTGGTCGGCGAGCAGTTCGGCCGACCGCGCGGTCACCGGGTCGAAGTCCTCGCGCGCCTCGTGGATGACGTCCGCGGCCATCCGGACGGTGGTCAGCGGGGTGCGCAGCTCGTGCGAGACGTCGGAGACGAACCGCCGCTGCATCCGCGACAGGTCCTCCATCTGCTGGATCTTCACCTGGAGGTTCTGCGCCATCTTGTTGAAGGCCTCGCCCAGGCGCGCGATGTCGTCCTCGCCGGTGACCTTCATCCGCTCCTGCAGCCGCCCGGCGGACAGCCGCTCCGCGATCCCGGCCGCCATCCGCACCGGTGTGACGACCTGCCGCACCACCAGCCAGGCGATGGCGCCGAGCAGGACCACGACGAACAGTCCCGCGGTGGCGAGGGTGCCCTTGACCAGGCTCAGGGACTTCTCCTCCTGCGTGAGCGGGAAGAGGTAGTACAACTCGTACGGCCGGCCGTTGGGGTCGTTGACCTGCTTGCCGATGACCAGGCCCGGCTGCGACTCCTTGCCGCCGAAGTAGCTGATCCGCGTGTTGCTCTGCACGGCCGTCGTCCCGCTGTTGACCCGCTCGCGCAGGTCGGCGGGCACGCTGGAGGTCGGGTTGACGTTGCCGGAGCCACGCGGACTGCGTCCGCCGCCGCTGTCGTCGCCCACGGGCAGCGTCACCACGTCGAAGGCGCCCGCGCCACCGCTGGACAACGACTCCACGAGGTCACTCATCCACTGGATGACGTTCTGCGACTGCCGCCCGTCCACGGTCGCCGTGCCGTCACCGGGACCTGCCCCGCCGGCGGCGCCCGTCCCGGAGGCCGCCTCGTCGGCCCGCTGCTTGGCCACCGCGAAGCCGCCCGTGGCCTGGCTCTGCGACGCCCTCACCTTCGCGTCCAGCAGGCCGTTGCGCACCTGCCCGATCACGACGAAGCCCAGCAGCAGAACGACACCCAGCGACATCACCAGCGTGGTGGCGACGACCCTGAGCTGGATGTTGCGCCGCCACAACCGCATCACCGGCAGCAGCGGACGGCGCACCCAGCGCAGGAACAGCCTCAGGACCGGACTGCCCTGGACCCCGCCCCGCAGCAGCCCACCCTCGGCCAGCCTCCTCAAGCGCGCGCCCGCCGCCCGGCCGACAGGCCGCCCCGACCGGGTCCCGGGCCCGCCGGAAGCCGAAGCGGCGCTGTCCCCGGACATGTCAGCTCGGTCCTGCCTTGTAACCGACACCACGGACGGTCACCACGATCTCCGGCCGCTCCGGGTCCTTCTCGACCTTGGAGCGCAACCGCTGGACGTGCACGTTGACCAGGCGCGTGTCAGCCGCGTGCCGGTAGCCCCACACCTGCTCCAGCAGCACCTCGCGCGTGAAAACCTGCCAGGGCTTGCGCGCGAGGGCGACCAGCAGGTCGAACTCCAGCGGCGTCAGCGCGATCGACTGACCGTCCCGCTTCACCGAGTGCCCGGCGACGTCGATGACCAGGTCACCGATGGTGAGCTGCTCCGGCGCCGGCTCCTCCGACCTGCGCAGCCGCGCCCGGATCCGCGCCACCAGCTCCTTCGGCTTGAACGGCTTGACGATGTAGTCGTCCGCGCCCGACTCCAGGCCCACGACGACATCGACGGTGTCGCTCTTGGCCGTGAGCATCACGATCGGCACCCCGGACTCCGCCCGGATCAGCCGGCACACCTCGATGCCGTCCCGCCCGGGCAGCATCAGGTCGAGCAGCACCAGGTCGGGCTTGCTCTCACGGAAAGCGGCCAGCGCCTTGTCGCCGTCGGCTACGAAAGACGGCTCAAAACCTTCACCACGCAACACGATGCCGAGCATCTCGGCCAGTGCGGTGTCGTCGTCGACGACAAGGACTCGTCCCTTCATAAACGACATCATCCCATTCTCGTAACGACGACAGAGGCCCAGGTGAGGCACCTCACTGGCCCGTGACGATAGTCGTACGGAGCCGTCACTGTCTGCCCCCGTCCGCCGACGTCGATGCCGACGTGGGTGTCGAGGCCAGTGACGGACACCGGCCCTGGCCCGTCTGAGTAGCCGTGCTCATGTGCGGTGCCCGCCGGAACAGCATGCTGGGCGGCAGCGCGGGACGCTCGCCCGCTCACGGGAACGGTGGTGGACATGGAGCGCGGCAACAGACCGTCGACCGGCCGGCAGGTGGGGGTCGCCTTCGCCCTGGCCGTCCTCGACCTGATGGTCATCGCCTGGCTGGCGCTCAGCTACGGCATGTCGAGCTGGGCCGACGCCTACGACAGCGGCAATCCACCCGGTGCGCCCGAGGTGGCGCTGCAAGGGACGTGGCTTCTGGCCGGCGGCGCGATCGTCACAGGCGGCGGCCTCCTCGCCCTGCGCTGGCGGATCCCGGGCATCGTGCAGCTGGTCGTCCTGGGCGCCGGAGCCGGGCTCCTCGCCCACTCCGCGTCCGGCGGCTGAGGCACCCGCGCACGGGGCCGGGCCCCGGCCCACCGCGGTCCGGCGGCCCCTCCCCGGCGCGTCACCGCGAGGAGAGAGGCCGTCTGCGGCGGCCGAGCCCGACCCCGCCCGTCAGCTGGTCGCCACCTGGCCCGTCCTGGCACACAGCTGGGCGAGAGCCTCAGCAGTCACCGGGGAAACAACTCCCTCCTCGGTGACGATGGCCGTCACCAGCTCGGGCGGCGTCACGTCGAACGCCGGGTTGTACGCCTGGGTCCCCAGCGGTGCCACCGGCATCCCGCCGCCGGCCCCCGCCACCGGACCCTGGACAGCCATGAGCTCGGTCACCTCATAGCCGGGGCGCTGTTCGACCTCGATGGACGCCCCGTCCGGGGTGTCAGGGTCGACCGTCGTCACCGGCGCCACCACGATGAACGGCACGTGGTGGTACCGGGCGAGCACGGCGAGCGGATAGCTCCCCACCTTGTTCGCCACCGAACCGTCCGCCGCGATCCGGTCCGCCCCGACCAGCACCGCGTCCACCTCACCCGCCGCGAACAGCGAACCCGCCGCGTTGTCGGTGAGCAGCGTGTACGCCATGCCGGTACGGGCCGCCTCGTACGCCGTCAGGCGAGCGCCCTGGAGCAGCGGACGTGTCTCGTCCACCCACAGCCGCCGCAGCCGCCCCACCCGGTGCGCGGCGAGAGCCACCGCGAAGGCCGTGCCCTCACCCCCCGAGACCAGCGATCCGGAATTGCAGTGGGTCAGGATCCGGTGCCCGCCACCGGGCAGCAGCTCGTCCAGAAGCGCCAGACCATGGGCCGCCATGCGTGTGCTGGCCTCGGCATCCTCCCGGTGCAGCGCCCGCGCCGCGGCCAGTGCCGCCACCGCGGCGGCGGCCGGGTCGCCGGTCCTGACGAGCTCCGCCTGATGCGCGGCCTCGGCACGGCGCACCCCGACGGACAGGTTCACCGCGGTGGGCCTGGCCCCTTCGAGCGCCCGCGCCGCCTCTGACACCTCGAAGCCCCGCGCGGCGGCGAGCGCGACGCCGTACGCCCCCGCGATCCCGAGCAACGGTGCCCCGCGCACGGCGAGCGAACGGATCGCCTCCACCAGCGCCGACGCGTCCGTGCACACCAACTCGACCTCTTCGGCCGGGAGTCTCGTCTGATCAAGAAGGACCAGTACCGGGCCTTCTGGTGGTTCCTCCCATCGGATCGCCGGTATCTCGGTCGGCCGCTTGTCCCCACCGGTTCGCGCCTGCTGGTCAGCCATGCCGTCAGTCTGCCCCGGATCCGGCGGACAATTGAAGGAGTCGGGCCGTCACCGTGGCCAGTCCCCGGGTGACCAGCACATGGCACGATGGCTGCCAACCTGCCGCCGCGACCGCGGACGGGCACCGAGAAGGAGCTTCGATGACAGACACTCCGGGCTGGGCCTCGCCCGGATCCTCCCCGTCGTCCGAGGGGCGGGAACCCGGTACGTCCGGACCCGCCGAGCCCGCCGACCGCCCCGGCCCCGCCGAGCCCGCGCCGCAACCGGGCGCGGACACACAGGGCCCAGGCGTGAAGTGGTCCAAGGAGCAGCCGCCACCCGGCCAGTGGCCGGCGCCCACCGGTGCCCCCAGCCCCGACCTGACCCCACCGCCCCCGCCGCCCGGCCCGGGCTGGGGCGGCCACCCCGGCGGACCGGGCCCCGGCGGATACGGCGGCGGATACGCCGGGCCGCCGCCCACCGGTCACGGCGGTTACCCGGCCTGGGGCGGCGGCTGGGGCGGTCCGCCGCCCGCCGCCAAACCCGGTGTCATCCCCTTGCGGCCGCTCGGCGTCGGCGAAATCCTCGACGGCGCCGTCTCCACCATGCGCACCTACTGGCGCTCGGTCCTCGGTATCTCGCTGGCAGTCGCCCTGCTCACCGAGATCAGCCTGGTCCTCCTGCAGGGCCTCGTCCTCAACGACGCGCTCGGCCGGACTGCTCTCGACGGCAAGACCGCCACACCCGCCGAGGTGTTCCGTGCGCTGCGCGACACCATGATCGGCACCGGACTCGTCACGGTGATCTCCGCAGCCGCCATCATCGTCACCACCGCCCTGATCACCACCATCACCAGCCGCGCCGTGCTCGGCAAGCCGGTCAGCACCGGTGAAGCCTGGCGTGAGGCCCGCCCGCAGCTCCCGAAGCTGTGCGGCCTGCTCCTCCTGCTCGGACTGATCGTCGTCGGAACGATCGTCGCCGGGACGCTGCCCGGCCTCCTGATCCTGCTCAGCGGGGGCCACGACGCCGCCGGGTCCGCGCTGTTCGCCCTGGGCATCCTCGCCGGCACCGTCGTCGCGGTATGGCTCGGCGTCCGCTACTACCTGGCGGCCCCCGCCCTGATGCTGGAACGACAGGGCATCGGAAAGTCCATGAGCCGCTCCGCCAAACTGGTGCGCGGCTCCTGGTGGCGCATCTTCGGCATCCAACTGCTCGCCGCGCTCATCACGAGCGTCGTCTCGGCGGTCGTGACCATCCCGTTCGCCGTCATCGGCGCCGCCATGAGCGGCGACGGCATGGCCGACTTCCTCGCCACCAACAACGGACACGTCGGCTGGACGTTCCTGATCATCCGGGGGATCGGCTCCGTGGTCGGCACCACGCTGACCCTTCCGATCAGCGCCGGCGTGACCGTGCTCCTCTACATCGACCAGCGCATCCGCCGCGAGGCCCTCGACCTCGAACTGGCCCGCGCAGCCGGCGTCCACGGCTACGGCACCGGCGCCCCCGGTCCCGTCCCCGGGAGCTGATGCGGTGATCCTCGCGGGGGCAGTTCTCACGGCCGCCGCCCCGTCGGGCGGCGCCGCCACGGTCGTACGACGGCTGACGCGTGCGACGGGCCGGGCCGTCCTGGCGTCCGGCGGCTCGGGCGACGAGCCGCCGGTGACCATCCCGCGCGATCCCGCGCGGGACGCGGCCCGGCGCGAGCTGTCCAAGCGGATGTACCACGAGAACGATCCGAGCCTGTTCCAGCGCGCCCTGAACGCGTTCTGGGACTGGCTCGACCGGTTGTTCGACACGGCAGCCTCGGCCACTCCCGGCGGCACGGTGGGACTGGTCGTCGTGATGCTGTTCGTCGTCGCCGTGCCGGCCGCCCTCTGGTGGCGCCTCGGCACCCCCGGACGCCGGCCCGGCTCCGTCGCGGCCCTGTTCGACGAGCGGCCCCGCAGCGCCGCCGAACACCGCGCGGCCAGCGAGGCACACGCGGCCCAGGGCCACTGGAACCAGGCCGTCCAGGAGCGCATGCGCGCCATCGTCCGCTCCCTGGAGGAACGGGCCCTGCTCGACACACGCCCCGGCCGCACCGCCGACGAAGCAGCCGCCGAGGGCGGCCGTGCCCTCCCCGCGCACTCGGACCGGCTGCGCGCTGCGGCCCGTGACTTCGACGAGGTCACATACGGTGGGCGGCGGGCCGGTGAGCAGTCGTACCACCGCCTTGCCGACCTTGACCGCAACCTGGAACGCACCACGCCGGCCCTCGCCGACAGCACCGCCCACACGCCCCGGAGCGGCCGCCAGGGGGCAGCCGAGTGACCACCGAGGCCACGCCCACGACCCCATCCACGGCACCCACCTCCACCGCGCCCACCGGCCGCCACGTGTGGACCCGGACGCGAGGCCTCGCACTCGCCGTCGTCCTGATCCTGGCCGCGGCCGTCGCCATGGCCGCCGTACGCTCCACCGCCCGCCACGGCGCACTGGACCCGCGCTCCGCCGACCCCTACGGAAGCCGCGCCGTCGCCGAACTCCTCGACGAACGGGGAGTCTCCACGCGCGTGGTCACCACTCTCGGCGGGGCACGCGCCGCCGCCGGCCCGGACACCACCCTGCTGGTCGCCGTACCCGACCTGCTGACCCACCGTCAGCAGACCCAGCTGAACGCGGCGACCGCGGCCTCCGGCGGACGTACCGTCCTGGTCGCAGCCGGCAGCTGGTCCGTCGAACGGCTCGCCCCCGGGGTCACCGCGGACCCCGCCACCAGCAACGACTCCACGCTCGCCCCGGACTGCGCCCTGCCCGAGGCCCGGCGCGCGGGCACCGCCGAAACCGGCGGCCTCCGCTACACCACCACCCACCTCGACGCCGACTCCTGCTACCCCAGCGAGCGCCTCGCCACCCTGCTGCGCATCCCCGCGGCCTCCGGAGGCGGCGACACCGTCGTACTCGGCGCGCCCGACATCCTCCGCAACGACCGCCTCGACGAGCAGGGCAACGCCTCCCTCGCCCTTCAGCTTCTCGGTTCCCGCCCCCATCTGGTCTGGTACCTCCCCTCGCTCTCGGACGCCTCCGCCGCCGGAACCAGCGAGCGGAAGAGCCTCTTCGACCTGCTCCCCTCGGGATGGCTCTGGGCCACCCTGCAACTCTTCATCGCGGCAGTTCTCGCCGCCTTCTGGCGGGCGCGCCGCTTCGGCCCGCTCGTGGCGGAGAAACTTCCCGTCGCGATCCGCGCCTCCGAGACCACCGAGGGCCGCGCCCGCCTCTACCGCAAGGCCGACGCCCGCGACCGCGCGGCAGCCGCTCTTCGCGCCGCCACCCGCACCCGCCTCGCCCCCCTGGCCGGCGTCCCCCTCGCCCAGGCACACACGCCCGAGGCCCTGCTCCCCGCCCTGTCCGGCCGCCTCCCGGACGACGGACGGAGCCTGCACCCCCTCCTCTTCGGACCGCCGCCCGGCGACGACGCGGCCCTCATCGCCCTCACCGACCAACTCGACGCCCTCGAAAGAGAGGTACGCCATTCATGATGGACCCGACCACTGACAACGCCGGGCGGAGCGGGGACGCGGGCACCGCCCGAGCCTCCCTGGAAGCCCTGCGCGCCGAGATCGCCAAAGCCGTGGTCGGCCAGGACCCCGCCGTGACCGGACTCGTCGTCGCCCTCCTCTGCCGCGGACACGTACTACTTGAAGGAGTCCCTGGAGTCGCGAAAACGTTGCTCGTCCGCACCCTCGCTTCCGCACTCGAACTCGACACCAAGCGTATCCAGTTCACTCCGGACCTGATGCCGAGCGACGTCACCGGCTCCCTCGTCTACGACACCCGCACCGCCGAGTTCTCCTTCCAGCCCGGCCCGGTCTTCACCAACCTCCTTCTCGCGGACGAGATCAACCGCACTCCGCCCAAGACCCAGTCCTCGCTGCTGGAAGCCATGGAGGAACGCCAGGTCACGGTCGACGGCACGCCTCGCCCACTCCCCGAACCGTTCCTGGTCGCCGCGACCCAGAACCCGGTCGAGTACGAGGGCACCTACCCCCTCCCCGAAGCCCAACTGGACCGCTTCCTGCTCAAACTGACGATCCCTCTGCCGTCCCGGCAGGACGAGATCGACGTCCTCACCCGGCACGCCTCGGGCTTCGACCCACGCGACCTGCGCGCCGCCGGCGTACGCCCCGTCGCCGGCGCCTCCGACCTGGAGGCGGCCCGTACCGCGGTGGCCGGGACGACCGTGTCCCCCGAGATCACCGCCTACGTCGTGGACATCTGCCGCGCCACCCGGGAGTCGCCCTCCCTCACTCTGGGGGTCTCCCCCCGCGGGGCCACCGCCCTGCTCGCCACCGCACGCGCCTGGGCCTGGCTGACGGGCCGCGACTACGTCATCCCCGACGACGTGAAGGCCCTGGCCCTGCCCACGCTGCGGCATCGCGTCCAGCTGCGCCCCGAGGCCGAGATGGAGGGCGTAACCGCCGACTCGGTCATCAACGCCATCCTCGCCCACGTCCCGGTACCGCGCTGATGGCGCTCACCGGACGCGCCGCTCTCCTCGCGGCCCTCGGCTCCATCCCCGTCGGCATCCTGGAACCAGGCTGGACGGGCATCCTCGCGGTCAACGGCCCCCTGGCCCTGGCCTGTGCCTGCGACTACGCGCTGGCCGCGCCGGTACGCCGTCTGCTGCTCACCCGCTCCGGCGACACCTCCGTTCGTCTGGGTGACACCGCGGACATCACACTCACGATCACGAACCCGTCCCGCCGCTCCTTGCGGGCCCAGCTGCGGGACGCCTGGCCGCCGAGCAGCTGGCAGACGGGCACCGGAACCGGGGCGTCCCGGCACCGGATCGCCGTGCCCCCGGGCGAACGCCGACGCGTGACCACCCGACTGCGCCCCACCCGCCGCGGCGACCGTCAGGCCGACCGCGTGACCATCCGCTCCTACGGCCCCCTCGGACTGCTCGCCCGCCAGGGCACCCACAGGGTTCCCTGGACGGTACGGGTCCTGCCCCCGTTCACCAGCCGCAAGCACCTTCCGTCGAAGCTCGCACGCTTGCGTGAACTCGACGGCCGCACGAGCGTGCTGACCCGGGGTGAGGGCACGGAATTCGACAGCCTGCGCGAGTACGTCCCCGGAGACGACACCCGATCGATCGACTGGCGCGCCACGGCCCGGCAGTCCGCCGTCGCCGTTCGCACGTGGCGTCCCGAACGCGACCGGCACATCCTGCTCGTCCTGGACACCGGCCGTACCTCGGCCGGCCGCGTCGGCGACGCCCCACGTCTGGACGCTTCCCTGGACGCGGCCCTGCTGCTCGCGGCCCTGGCTTCCCGTGCCGGCGACCGTGTGGCCCTGCTGGCCTACGACCGCCGGGTACGTGCCCTGGTCCAGGGCCGCTCGGCCGGCGATGTGCTGCCTTCTCTGGTCGACGCGGTGGCGGCACTCGAACCGGAACTCGTCGAGACCGACGCCCGTGGCCTCACCGCCACCGCCCTGCGCACCGCACCTCGGCGTTCCCTGATCGTGCTTTTCACGACGCTGGACGCGGCACCGGTGGAACAGGGCCTGCTTCCCGTGCTTCCCCAGCTCACTCAGCGCCACACGGTTCTGATCGCATCGGTGGCGGATCCGCACATCGCGCGTATGGCTCAGTGCCGGGGCGACGCGGAGGCCGTGTATGAGGCGGCGGCAGCGGCTCAGGCACAGAGCGAGCGGGGTCGCACCGCTGAACAGCTTCGCCGTCATGGGGTGACGGTGGTGGACGCGACTCCGGAGGATCTGGCGCCGGCGCTTGCGGATGCGTATCTGGCATTGAAAGCGGCGGGCCGGCTCTGAGGAGCTGCAGCGGGAGCCTCTCCGGTCCCTTTTGGGGGCTGCCGGGAGATTGTGAGGAGGAGGATTGAAAGGGGCCGGAACGCAGAAAACCCCCGCATCAGCCCGATGCGGGGGTTTTCCCAAAAATTG
>NZ_JBEZBT010000023.1:99598-119154 GCF_040647235.1 Streptomyces sp. NPDC042638 | reverse complement strand
CTGCCCGACTTCACCTGGGAGCGCACCGACCGCGTGGACGCCCTGCGCGCCGCCGTGGGCATGTGAGCCCTCCACACCCGTTCGTCGCCGAGGCCCGGTCTCCCCGTGGGGGGCCGGGCCTCGGCGCGTCCGGGCCACCCGCGGGGACGGCCCCGGGCACGGCCAGGAGCGCGGCAGGCCCGGGCGGTGACGGTTCACGGGGACGGGCGACCGGCGGCGTTGTCAGTCACGTTTGGTAAGAATGCAAGCGTGAGCAGCGACAACGGGGAGCCTCGGGCAGACGGGAACGGGGAGCCTCGGGCAGCAGGGGACGGCGGGGCCGAGGAGGCGCCGCCGGAGCAGCTCGCGCTCATCCGGGAGAGCGTGCGCACGGCCAAGGTGCCCCGGGCCAAGCCGCGCACCTGGCGGGGCGCCGCGGTCGCCAAGGAGCTGCCGGTCGCGCGGGTGCTGGTCGACAAGGGCGTGCTGCACCTCGACCGGTACTTCGACTACGCCGTGCCCGAGGAGCTGGACGCGCAGGCACAGCCCGGTGTGCGGGTGCGGGTGCGGTTCGGGGCCGGGCGCCACCGGGTGCGTGACGGGCGCCGGGAGGGGGGCGGCCTCATCCACGGCTTCCTCGTCGAACGGCGGGCCGACTCCGACTACTCCGGGCCGCTGGCCGCGCTCGCCCAGGTCGTGTCGCCGGAACCGGTGCTCAGCGAGGAGCTGCTCGGCCTCGCCCGGGCCGTCGCCGACCGGTACGCGGGCAGCCTCGCCGACGTGCTGCAGCTGGCCGTCCCCCCGCGCAGCGCCCGCGCCGAGCAGCGGCCGTCCCCGGAGCCGCTGCCCCCGCCTAAGGCGCCGGACCCCGGTTCCTGGGCGAGATACGAGCACGGGGGCGCGTTCCTCGACGCGCTGGCCTCCAACGGGTCGCCCCGCGCCGTGTGGAACGCGCTGCCCGGACCGCTGTGGAGCGAGGAGCTGGCCCGCGCCGTCGCCGCCACCCTCGCCTCCGGACGCGGCGCCCTCGTCGTCGTACCGGACGGGAGGGCCGCCGCGCGCGTGGACGCCGCGCTGACCGCACTGCTCGGCCCCGGCCGGCACGCGCTGCTGACCGCGGACGCCGGACCCGAGAAGCGGTACGCGCAGTGGCTGGCGGTACGGCGAGGTTCCGTGCGTGCCGTCGTCGGGACCCGGGCGGCGATGTTCGCGCCCGTGCAGGACCTCGGTCTCGTCGCCGTCTGGGACGACGGGGACGACAGCCACAGCGAGCAGCACGCCCCTCAGCCGCACGTCCGCGATGTGCTCCTGCTGCGCGCCGCGCTGGACAAGTGTGCCTTCCTGCTGGGTGGCTGGGGCTGCACCGTGGAGGCCGCCCAGCTCGTCGAGAGCGGCTGGGCGCGGCCGCTGGTCGCCGGCCGGGAGCAGGTGCGCCGCACCGCGCCCCTGGTCCGGACGGTGGGGGACGGCGACCTCGCGCGCGACGAGGCCGCCCGCGCCGCCCGGCTGCCGACCCTGGCCTGGCAGGCGGCCCGCGAGGGGCTGCGGCACGGTCCGGTGCTGGTGCAGGTGCCCCGGCGCGGTTACGCCCCCCGGATGGCCTGCGCCCAGTGCCGGGCGCCCGCCCGGTGCCGGCACTGTTCCGGTCCGCTCGAAGGGCAGGACGGGGGAGTTCTGCGCTGCGGGTGGTGCGGGCGCGAGGAGAGCGCCTGGCACTGCCCGGAGTGCGGCGGCTTCCGGCTGCGCGCCCAGGTCGTCGGCGCCCGCCGCACCGCCGAGGAGCTGGGGCGGGCCTTCCCCGCCGTCCCGGTGCGCACCTCGGGGCGCGAACACGTGCTGGACACCGTCCCGGACACGCCCGCGCTGGTCGTCAGCACGCCGGGCGCCGAACCGGTGGCCGAGGGCGGCTACGCGGCGGCCCTGCTGCTGGACGGCTGGGCCATGCTCGGCCGGCCCGACCTGCGGGCCGGCGAGGACGCGCTGCGCCGGTGGATCGCGGCCGGCGCGCTGGTGCGGCCCCAGGCCGAGGGAGGGATCGTGGTCGTGGTCGCCGAGCCGACCCTGCGGCCCGTCCAGGCCCTGGTGCGCTGGGACCCCGTCGGGCACGCCGTGCGGGAACTGGCCGAGCGGGCCGAGCTGGGCTTCCCGCCGGTGTCCCGGATGGCGGCCGTGTCCGGTCCGCCGGCTGCCGTCGCGGAGTTCCTGGCCGCGGCCGGGCTGCCGCCGGACGCCGAGGTGCTGGGGCCCGTGCCGCTGCCGCCCCCGCCGCCCGGCCGGCCGCGCAGACCCGGCGCACCGCCGCCCGGCGAGCACTGGGAGCGGGCACTCATACGGGTACCGCCGGGCAGCGGCGCCGCGCTGGCCACCGCGCTGAAGACCGCGCAGGCCGCGCGCATGGCACGGGGGAGCGGTGAGGCGGTGCGGGTCCGGATCGACCCGCCGGACATCGGCTGAGACAGCGCCGCCCTCGGGGGGACCGTCGTCCTCGGGGAGGCCGCTGTCCTCGGGGAGGCCGCTGTCCTCGGGGAGGCCGCCGCCCTCGGGGAGGCCGCCGCCCTCGAGGGGACCGCCGTCCTCGGGGGGACCGTCGTCCTCGGGGAGACCGCCGTCCTCGGGGGTGCCCGGCACCGTCGTGGCCCGGCCTGCCCCGGCCGCCGCGCCGGAGGCAGCCGCCTCCAGGGCCCCTGGCATACGACTGCCCTCCCGGAGACAGGCCGGGAGGGCAGAGCGGGCCAGGACGGAGGGGAGCGGGCAGGGCCGGTGGGGTCAGCCGTTGCGCGGGCTGGGGAAGGCCGTCGGCCGGGCGTCGTCACGCAGGGCGGGGCTGCCCGCGGTCGGCTGGGTGGGCATGGAACGGGCCGCGGGCACCGTCGGCACCGCGGGCAGCCCCGTGTTCACGTTGAGCGTGCGGCTGCCGGTCGGCTCTGGTGTCCGCTCCGGCTCCGCGACGGCCTGGGGGGTCACGCGGCGGGCGCCGTACCGGCGGTGCACCGCCTGCTTGGTGACCCCGAGCGCCGAGCCCACCGCGTCCCACGAGAAGCCGAGTGAGCGGTCGAAGTCCACGGCGGCCGTGACCAGGGTTTCGACACTGTCCCGGAGTTCCTGGGCGAGGCGCACCGTCGGGGCGGGTGCGCGTCCGTACACGACGAAGCCCGTGGACGGGCCGGAGCGGCGCGGGCGGTATACGTTGCCCAGCTGGGCGGTGAGGGTGCGCAGCGCGTCCACCTGCCGGCGGACCCGCTCGATGTCCCGCACCAGCAAGTGCAGGCTGGCCCGGGCCTGGGCGTCGTGGGTTGCGTGGTCGGCCATGAACAAGCCTCTCGAACCGGCGTTGAAAGGAATTGGGCCGCGAAAGCGGCCCGATGTGGTCAACTCTTTCTTGACCAACGCGTGTGCGCTCCGCTGGTCACGGGGTGGGGGCGTGCGGGCATATGCGTACGCCGCCCGCCCGGTCGCGCGCCACCCGTGGTCATAGACTGGTGCGCTGCCCGCCCGCCCCCCGCCCGAGAGGCCCGATCCCGCCCATGAAGCTCGTCTTCGCCGGTACCCCCGAGGTCGCCGTTCCCGCCCTGGACGCCCTGCTCGCCTCCGGGCGGCACGAGGTGGCCGCCGTCGTCACGCGGCCCGACGCGCCGGCCGGGCGCGGACGCAGGCTGGTCGCGTCGCCCGTGGCCGAGCGGGCGGAGGAAGCCGGCATCGAGGTGCTCAAGCCCCTGAAGCCGCGGGACCCGGAGTTCCAGGAGCGGCTGAGGGAGATCGCCCCGGACTGCTGCCCGGTCGTCGCCTACGGCGCCCTGCTGCCGAAGTCCGCCCTGGACATCCCGGCCCACGGCTGGGTCAACCTGCATTTCTCGCTGCTGCCCGCCTGGCGCGGCGCCGCGCCCGTGCAGCACTCCATCATGGCGGGGGACGAGATCACGGGCGCCTCCACCTTCCTCATCGAGGAAGGACTCGACTCCGGACCCGTCTACGGGACCGTGACCGAGCGGATCCGCCCCACCGACACCAGCGGTGACCTGCTCACCCGGCTCGCCTTCGCCGGCGCGGGGCTGCTCGCCGCGACCATGGACGGCATCGAGGACGGCACCCTGAAGGCCGTACCGCAGCCCGCCGACGGCATCACCGTCGCACCGAAGATCACGGTCGAGGACGCCCAGGTGGACTGGGCGGCGCCCGCGCTGCGCGTGGACCGGGTCGTGCGCGGCTGCACCCCGGCGCCCGGCGCGTGGACCACCTTCCGCGGCGAGCGGCTCAAGCTCATCCAGGTCACGCCGGTGCCCGAGCGGACGGAGCAGGCGCCGGGCCGGCTCGCCGTGGGCAAGAACAGCGTGCACGTGGGCACCGGTTCGTACGCCGTCGAGCTGCTGTGGGTGCAGGCCCAGGGCAAGAAGCCGATGCGCGCCGCCGACTGGGCGCGCGGGATGCGCATCGCGGAGGGCGAGACGCTCGGCGGCTGACGCCCCGGGCGGCGGTGGCGGCTGACGCCCCGGACGGCGGTGGCGGCTGACGCCCCGGACGGCGGTGGTGGCTGACGCCCCGGGCGGCGGTGGTGGCTGACGCCCCGGACGGCGGTGGTGGCTGACGCCCCGGACGGCGGTGGTGGCTGACGCCCCGGACGGCGGGGGCGGCGGTGCGCCGACGTAGGCTGGACGCGCATCCTCTTCTTCACACCCGGAGCACCTTTTTCGTGAGCGAGCCCTCCCGGCGGCCCCGCAAGCCAGCCAAGCCCTACCGCCGTCCCCAGAAGGATCCCGTCCGCTTCCTCGCCTTCGAGGCGCTGCGCGCGGTGGACGAGCGGGACGCGTACGCCAACCTCGTACTGCCCCCGCTGCTGCGGAAGGCCCGCGAGAAGGGCGACTTCGACGCCCGGGACGCCGCCCTCGCCACGGAGCTGGTGTACGGCACGCTGCGCAGGCAGGGCACGTACGACGCCGTCATCGCCGCCTGCGTCGACCGGCCGCTGCGCGAGGTCGACCCGCCGGTGCTGGACGTGCTGAGCCTGGGCGCGCACCAGTTGCTCGGCACCCGCATCCCGACGCACGCCGCCGTGTCGGCGTCCGTCGAGCTGGCGCGGGTGGTGCTCGGCGACGGACGGGCCAAGTTCGTCAACGCCGTGCTCCGCAAGATCGCGCAGGACGACCTGGCGGGCTGGATCGAGAAGGTCGCGCCGCCCTACGACGAGGATCCCGAGGACAACCTCGCCGTCGTGCACTCGCACCCGCGCTGGGTCGTCTCCGCGCTCTGGGACTCCCTCGGCGGCGGCCGGGCCGGCATCGAGGAGCTGCTGGCGGCGGACAACGAGCGGCCCGAGGTGACGCTGGTCGCCCGGCCGGGCCGGTCCACCGCCGAGGAGCTGCTGCGCGAGGAGTCCGCCGTGCCGGGGCGCTGGTCGCCGTACGCCGTGCGGCTCGCCGAGGGCGGCGAGCCGGGCGCGGTCGAGGCGGTGCGCGAGGGCCGGGCCGGCGTGCAGGACGAGGGCAGCCAGCTGGTCGCCCTCGCGCTGGCGAACGCCCCGCTGGACGGGCCGGACGAGAAGTGGCTCGACGGGTGCGCCGGACCGGGCGGCAAGGCCGCGCTGCTGGCGGCGCTGGCCGCCGAGCGCGGGGCCGTGCTGCTCGCCTCGGAGAAGCAGCCGCACCGGGCGGGGCTCGTCGCCAGGGCGCTGCGGGGCAATCCCGGGCCGTACCAGGTCATCGCCGCCGACGGGACCCGGCCGCCGTGGCGGCCCGGCAGCTTCGACCGGGTGCTGGTGGACGTGCCGTGCACCGGACTCGGCGCGCTGCGCCGGCGCCCCGAAGCCCGCTGGCGGCGGCGCCCCGAGGACCTGGAGGACTTCGCGCCGCTCCAGCGCGGGCTGCTGCGCACCGCGCTGGACTCGGTGCGGGTCGGCGGTGTCGTCGGGTACGCCACGTGCTCCCCGCACCTCGCCGAGACCCGGGCGGTCGTCGCCGACGTGCTCAAGGAGCGGCCGGAGACCGAACTGGTCGACGCCCGCCCGCTGCTGCCCGGCCTGCCCGCGCTGGGCGAGGGACCGGATGTCCAGCTGTGGCCGCATCTGCACGGCACGGACGCGATGTACCTGGCCCTGATCCGGCGTACGGCCTGACCCGGGGCAGGACGGACGGCGCGCCCCGCGCGGGCGCGGGGAACCGCCGGTCGACGTCGGCAACCGGTCCACGGAAGGGTCGCGCGCCCCGCGCGGGCGCGGGGAACCGCGCGGCCGGCCGCCACCGGACCGCGGACGGGACACGGCCTCGACGACCGCCGTGAACGCCGGGCGCGGCGGCATGGCAGGCTTATGTCATGGCCGTGCAGATCAACCCCAGCATCCTGTCCGCCGACTTCGCGCGCCTCGCGGAGGAGGCCGAGGCGGTTCGAGGCGCCGACTGGCTCCATGTCGACGTCATGGACAACCACTTCGTCCCGAACCTCACGCTCGGCGTGCCGGTGGTGGAGTCCCTGGCCCGTGCGACGGACACCCCGCTGGACTGCCACCTGATGATCGAGGACCCCGACCGGTGGGCCCCGCAGTACGTGGAGGCGGGGGCGTCGTCCGTCACCTTCCACGTGGAGGCCGCCGCCGCCCCGGTGCGGCTCGCCCGGGAGATCCGCGCCAAGGGTGCCCGCGCCTCGATGGCGCTCAAGCCGGCGACGCCGATCGAGCCGTTCGAGGACCTCCTTCCGGAACTCGACATGCTGCTGATCATGACGGTCGAGCCCGGCTTCGGCGGCCAGGCGTTCCTGGACATCATGCTGCCGAAGATCCGCCGCACCCGTGAGCTGATCGGCAAGCACGGTCTCGAGCTGTGGCTGCAGGTCGACGGCGGTGTCTCGGCCTCGACGATCGAGCGGTGCGCGGACGCGGGAGCGGACGTGTTCGTGGCCGGCTCCGCCGTGTACGGGGCGCAGGACCCGGCGGAGGCCGTACGTGCTCTGCGCACACAGGCGGAGGCGGCCACCGCCCAGGCGTCCTGGGCATGCGACCACTGAGCCACGGCGAAGTGAACGCTTGAATGAACGGCGCCCATCAGGGCGGATCAGTCGCCCCGAATCTGCGAGGATGAACGGCGAATCCAGAGTGTGAACAAGCAGTGAGGAGATCGCCGTGTCGGGTATGTCGGCGGGCCGGTCAGCCATGCGGATGGGACCCGCTGAGCTGGTGCAGGCGGCGGCCATGGCCCGCCGCTTCTACCTCGAGGGGAAGTCCAAGATCCAGATCGCGGAGGAGTTCGGCGTCAGCCGCTTCAAGGTGGCCCGGGTCCTGGAGACGGCCCTCGAACGGGATCTCGTACGCATCGAGATCCGTGTGCCGGCCGAGCTGGACGCCGAGCGCTCCGACGCGCTCCGCGCCCGGTACGGCCTGAGGCACGCCGTCGTGGTCGAGTCCCCGGCCGAGGCCGAGGAGACGCCCGACCCCGAGAACCTCGGTGAGGTCGCCGCCGACCTGCTCGGCGAGCTGGTGAACGAGGGCGACGTGCTCGGCCTCGCCTGGGGCCGGTCCACCATCCACATGGCGGCGGCGCTGGACCGGCTGCCGCCGTGCACGGTGGTGCAGCTGACCGGCGTGTACGACGCCGGGACCGCCGAGCGCGGCTCGGTGGAGGCGGTCCGCCGGGCCGCCCAGGTGTCGGGCGGTGACGCGCACCCGATCTACGCGCCGATGCTGCTGCCGGACGCGGCCACCGCGGCGGCGCTGCGCAACCAGACCGGGATCGCCCGGGCCTTCGAGTACTTCGACAAGGTCACCGTCGCCTGTGTCTCCATCGGCTCCTGGGAGCCGGGCATCTCGACGGTGCACGACATGCTCAGCGACGAGGAGCGCGCGCACTACGCCTCGCTCGGTGTCGCCGCCGAGATGTCGGCCCACCTCTTCGACTCCGACGGGCGCCGGATCGGACGGGACCTGGGGGAGCGCTGCATCACGGTCAAGACCGACCAGCTGCGCCGTATCCCGGAGGTCGTGGCCATCGCGGGCGGCCAGCGCAAGGCGCCCGCGATCGACGCGGTGCTGCGTTCGGGGCTGGTCACCAGCCTGGTGACCGACACATCGGCCGCCGACTACCTGATGACGGCCGGCCCGACACCGAAGCCGGCGCTCAGCCGCGCGGACCCGGACGGGATCTGACCACGGGACGCGGCACCGTCGTGACGGGACGGCCGTGGCGGCATCGCGGCATGCTGCCACGGTTCGTCCCCCGTGCGCTCGCGGGGCTGCTGGTCTGTCTCACCGTCCTGCTGGCGGGATGCTCGTCCGCCCCGGGCGGCACCACCGCCCCGGGCGTGTCCACCCCGGCGTGGGCCAGGGGCATGGGCACCGTCCGGGAGCCCCGGCTGCCCGCCGAGGCACGCCGGACGCTCGTCCTCATCGACAAGGGCGGCCCCTACCCGTACGCGAGGGACGGGGTCGTCTTCGGGAACTTCGAGGGGCACCTGCCGAAGCACCGGCGCGGCTACTACCACGAGTACACCGTGCCGACGCCCGGATCACGCGACCGCGGGGCCCGGCGCCTCGTCACCGGACAGGGCGGCGAGACCTACTACACCGATGATCACTACCAGTCGTTCCGGGCGGTGCTGAGATGACGGAAGACCTGGGCGGCCGGTACACGGTCACCCTCGACCTGGACGGCGTCACGGGCAAGGCGGCCCTGATGGACCGCGTCTCCCGGGCCCTGGCGCTGCCCGACTGGTTCGGTCGGAACTGGGACGCGCTGGCCGACTCCCTCGCCGACCACACGGTCTGGCCCGAGGGGGCGGCGGAGCGGGGGCTGCTGATCGTCGTACGCGGCTGGCGGCCGTACGCCGAGGCCCGGCCGGACGAGTGGCGGACCGCCGAGGACGTCTTCGCGGAGGCGGTGGACCACACCCCCTCCCTGACCGTACTCCTGGCCCTTGGAGGATCCTCCTAGCTGATCGACCGCCACCCTGGAGGTTCTGTCAGGGCACGGCACCGGCCATGACATGGGAGAATGAAGTACGTGCTCTTTCCCCCTGGCACACCTGTCCGGGGGTCACCTCTGATCGACTGGGATGTGCGGCACGTGCGTTTCCTCAATGACCTCCAGCCCCCGTACGACCTGACGTACGACGACGTGTTCATGGTGCCGAGCCGCTCCGCGGTGGGCTCGCGTCAGGGCGTGGACCTCAGCTCGCCGGACGGCACGGGCACCACCATCCCGCTCGTCGTCGCCAACATGACCGCCATCGCCGGCCGCCGTATGGCCGAGACGGTGGCCCGCCGCGGCGGCCTCGTGGTCATCCCGCAGGACATCCCGATCGACGTCGTCGCCGACGTGGTCTCCTGGGTGAAGAGCCGCCATCTGGTGCTGGACACCCCGATCGTGCTGGCCCCGCACCAGACCGTCGCCGACGCCCTGGCGCTGCTGCCCAAGCGGGCGCACAACGCGGGTGTGGTCGTGGACGAGAACCAGCGGCCCGTCGGTGTCGTCACCGACGCCGACCTGTCCGGCGTCGACCGCTTCACCCAGCTCGAAGTGGTCATGTCCAAGGACCTGCTCCTGCTGGACGCCGACATCGACCCGCGCGAGGCCTTCAACACCCTCGACCAGCACAACCGCCGCTACGCCCCGGCCGTCGACAAGGACGGCAGGCTCGCCGGCATCCTGACCCGCAAGGGCGCCCTGCGGGCCACGCTGTACACCCCGGCCGTGGATGCCGACGGCAAGCTGCGGATCGCCGCCGCCGTCGGCATCAACGGCGATGTGGCGGGCAAGGCCAAGCAGCTGCTCGACGCGGGTGTGGACACGCTCGTCATCGACACCGCGCACGGTCACCAGGAGTCGATGATCAGCGCCATCAGGACGGTGCGCGCGATCGACCCGCAGGTGCCGATCGCCGCGGGCAACATCGTCTCCGCCGAGGGCGTCAAGGACCTCATCGACGCCGGCGCGGACATCATCAAGGTCGGTGTCGGCCCCGGCGCCATGTGCACCACCCGCATGATGACCGGCGTGGGCCGGCCGCAGTTCTCCGCCGTCCTGGAGTGCGCCGCCGAGGCGAAGAAGTACGGCAAGCACGTGTGGGCCGACGGTGGCGTCCGGCACCCGCGCGACGTGGCGATGGCCCTCGCCGCCGGTGCGTCCAACGTGATGGTCGGCTCGTGGTTCGCCGGTACGTACGAGTCGCCGGGCGACCTCCACCACGACGCCAACGGGCGCGCCTACAAGGAGTCCTTCGGCATGGCGTCCGCGCGTGCGGTGGCCAACCGTACGTCGGAGGAGTCGGCCTACGACCGCGCCCGCAAGGCGCTGTTCGAGGAGGGCATCTCCACCTCCCGCATGTTCCTCGACCCGGGCCGCCCGGGCGTCGAGGACCTGATCGACTCGATCATCGCGGGCGTCCGCTCCTCCTGCACCTACGCCGGTGCCGGCTCCCTGGAGGAGTTCGCCGAGAAGGCGATCGTCGGCATCCAGAGCGCGGCCGGCTACGCCGAGGGCAAGCCCCTGCACGCCAGCTGGAGCTGACCCCGGGGCCCAAGTCCCATCTGAACGGCCCCCGTTGTTCCCGCATCCGGGACGACGGGGGCCGTCGGCGTATCCGGGGGGCGAGGGGGAGCAGCCGCCCCGTCGGCCGGCGGACCAGCCCGTCGGCCGGGCCCGGTGAGGGGCCCGTGCAAGGGTCGAAAGCCCGGGCGCAACGATTTGTCATTCGGGCCCGATGAACGCAATGATCATGCGGGGATGCGCAAGGTTGCTGCATTACGCCGGTGAAGGCCCGCCTCGTAGGGTGCTGCGCTAGTACGTGGTGTGGCGGGGACCCCGCTCGATGGGTTCCTGCCCTCGCAGGCCCATCGGTCCCCCTCCACGAGGGCCGGCGGTCATGCCGGTCCACGACCACAACCCACCGGCAGCGAGAAGGAGCCAGCGCGTGCTCGATCAAGGCGCACCACCGCAGAACCAGATATCGGCCGCCCCCGCGTCCCCGGGCATCGCCGCGCGCCTGATGCGTCGCAAGCCGGTGGAACTGCTGGTCGCGGAGGGCGGCCAGGGTGAGGGAGGGCAGCTTCGGCGCTCTCTCGGACTGTGGCAGCTGACCATGATCAGCATCGGTGCCACGCTCGGCACCGGTATCTTCGTCGTCCTCGGCGACGCCGTTCCCGAGGCCGGCCCCGCGGTCACCCTGTCCTTCGTGATCGCCGGTCTCACGGCGCTGTTCTCGGCCCTGTCGTACGCCGAGCTGGCGGGCAGCATCCCCGTCGCCGGTTCCTCGTACTCGTATGCGTACGCAACGCTGGGCGAGCTCGTCGCCTGGGTCTGCGGCTGGTGCCTGGTGCTGGAGTACGGCGTGTCGGTGGCCGCCGTCGCCGTCGGCTGGGGTGAGTACCTGAACGAGCTGCTCGACGGCACCATCGGGGTCACCATCCCCGACGCCCTGTCCTCGGCGCCGGGCGAGGGGGGCATCATCAACCTGCCCGCCCTGATCGTCGTCCTGCTGGCGATGGTGTTCCTGCTCGGTGGGGCGCGGGAGTCCGCCCGCGCCAACACGATCATGGTCTGTGTGAAGATCGTCGCCCTCGTGCTGTTCTGCACGGTCGGCTTCATGGGCTTCAAGTCCGGCAACTACGCCGACTTCATGCCGCTCGGCATGACGGGTGTCAGCGCCGCCGGCGCCACGCTGTTCTTCTCGTACATCGGCTTCGACGCCGCCTCCACCGCGGGCGAGGAGGCGAAGGACCCCAAGCGGGACCTGCCGCGGGCGATCATGCTCTCGCTGATCATCGTGACCGCGCTGTACGTGCTCGTCGCGGGTGTCGCCGTGGGCGCCTGGAACTGGAAGAAGTTCGACGGCTCCGAGGCCACCCTCGCCGCGATCATGAACGATGTCAGCGGCCAGACCTTCTGGGGCACCCTGCTCGCGCTGGGCGCGGTCATCTCCATCGCCAGCGTGGTGCTCACCGTGCTCTACGGCCAGACCCGCATCCTCTTCGCGATGTCCCGCGACGGCCTGGTGCCCAGGGCGCTCGGCAAGGTGCACGCGAAGTCCGGGGCTCCCCGTCTCAACACGGTGATCGTGTCCCTCTTCTGCGGTGTGCTCGCCGCCCTCATCCCGCTGGGCAAGCTCGTCGACGCCACCAGCATCGGCACCCTGTTCGCCTTCGGTCTGGTGAACATCGCGGTGATCGTGCTGCGCTACCGGCGCCCGGAGCTCGAGCGCACGTTCAGGGTGCCGTTCGGCCCGGTCCTGCCCGCCGTGGGCTTCCTCTTCTGCGCGTACAACATGTTCAGCCTCGACACCGTCACCTGGGTCGTCTTCGGATGCTGGATGGCCGCCGGGCTCGTGTTCTACTTCCTGTACGGCCATCGCCGTTCCCGTCTCGCGACCGGTGAGGACCTCGCGGTGACGGCAGAGAAGTGACCGGACCGAAGAAGTGAACCACCCCCAGTGCTGAACGATCTCGACGAACGCATCGTGCACGCCCTCGCCGAGGACGCCCGCCGCTCCTACGCGGACATCGGGCAGATGGTCGGCCTGTCCGCGCCCGCGGTGAAGCGGCGCGTGGACCGGCTGCGGGCCACCGGAGCCATCACCGGATTCACCGTCCGGGTGGATCCGG
Source organism: Streptomyces sp. NPDC042638 (assembly GCF_040647235.1). Lineage (NCBI taxonomy): Bacteria > Bacillati > Actinomycetota > Actinomycetes > Kitasatosporales > Streptomycetaceae > Streptomyces > Streptomyces sp. NPDC042638. The sequence goes on along the minus strand of NZ_JBEZBT010000023.1, from coordinate 106,601 downwards.
CGGCGCTCGGCTGGGAGACCGAGGGGTACATCGAGATCTACTGCCGGCGCAACACCTCGCCGGACACCATCCAGCGGGGGCTGGAGCGGTACCAGGAGGTCGTGGCCGCGTCGACCGTCACCGGCGACGCGGACGCCATCGCCCAGGTCTTCGCGTCCGACATGCGTCACTTCGAGCGGGTGCTGGAGCGGATCGCCGGCGAGCCGTTCGTGGAGCGGACCAAGTCGGTGCTGGTGCTGTCGCCCCTGCTGCGCCGGTTCTCCTCAGGGGCGCCGGGGTAGCGGCCGGAGCACAGCCCGGGCTCGACCGCCGTATCCGGCGTCCGGCCGCACCCCGAGTTCTACTCCGCGGTCTTGCGCGCCAGCGGATTGTTCCCTATCGAGTTGTGCACGCTGAAGCTCACCGCGTCCGAGCGGTAGCGGTCGTCGGACCACTCCACCGGGCGGCCCTCGGGCGTCGTGGTCACCCGGCGCACCCGTAGCAGCGGACTCGTCCGCCGCACCCGCAGCAGCTCGGCGTCCGGGGCGCCGCAGGCCACCGCGTCGATGACGTGCTCGCCGTACGCGAAGACCAGGCCCGTCTCGTCGTACAGGCGCTGGGTGACCGACGGGCAGTCGGGCTCGATGGACTCCACCGCCGGGGCGATCCAGTCGGCGTACACCGTCCGTTCCAGCAGGACCGGCTCGCCGTCCAGGCCGCGGACCCGCAGGACGTGCAACACCGGGGTCCCCGGGGCCAGTTGGAGGCGGATCGTGTCCTCGGCGGTGGCCGGGCGGTATTCCTGGGACACCACGTGGCCCGTGGCCTCGCGGCCCATGGCGCGGGCCCACTGGGCGAAGCTGCGCAGTTCCGCGAAGCTCTGGCTGCGGCGGCTGGCGAGGACGACCCGGCGGGCCCCCTGGCGGGAGCCGATGAGCCCCTCGGCGGTCAGGGCCGCGACGGCCTGGCGGACCGTGCCGCGCGAGACGCCGTAGTGCGCGGCCAGCTCCGACTCCGAGGGCAGCCGGCTGCCGACCGTGTACTCCTCGCGGCCGATCGCGCGCCGCAGCTCGTCGGCGATCTCCTCGTGTCGCGCCGTCATGCTTCCCCTCTGCGTAGGCCGCTGTGCACAGCGTGACCAGCCTAATCGACGTCTCCGGGTGATCCGTGTCAACCGGAAGTGTGCAGGGAAACGGGGCTCGGTGTTTCGCCGCCGTTCATGAACAGGTCACCGAGACCGGGCGTACTGAGGCCAACTTGTTCAGACAAGTTATCCCTCCCGCATCATGTGTCCCCCTGGAGAGACCGTGACCGTGTCCCAGAGAAACGCCGTCCTCGGCGGTTCCCTCGCCGTCGTCGCCGCGCTCGCGCTGAGCGCCTGCGGTGCCGCCCCCGACAACGCGTCGAGCACCACCAAGGACGGCAAGAACGCCGCCACCGCGACCTCCGCCGCCGACTTCGGCGGTCTCGACGCCCTGGTCAGGGCGGCCAAGAAGGAGGGCACGCTGCACGCCATCGCGCTGCCGCGTGACTGGGCCAACTACGGTGCCCTCATCGACGGCTTCCAGAAGAAGTACGGCATCAGGATCGAGGTGGAGAGCCCCGACGCCGCCAGCCAGGACGAGATCAACGCCGTCACCACCCGCAAGGGCCAGGACCGCGCCCCCGACGTCCTCGACCTCGGTTCCTCGTTCGCGCTGAGCGCCGCCCAGCAGGGCCTCCTCGCGCCCTACAAGGTGGCCTCCTACGCCGATCTCCCCGCAGCGCAGAAGGACCCGCAGGCCCGCTGGTACAACGACTACGGCGGCTACGTCTCCATCGGCTGCGACGCCAAGCGCGTCAAGCAGTGCCCGACCACCTTCAAGGATCTGCTCAAGCCCCGGTACAAGGGCCAGGTCGCGCTCAACGGCAACCCCACCAAGTCCGGCTCGGCCTTCGGCGGTGTCTACGCGGCCTCGCTCGCGAACGGCGGCTCCTTCGACGACATCCAGCCCGGCCTGGACTTCTTCGCCAAGCTGAAGAAGAGCGGCAACTACACACCCGTCGAGTCCACCCCGGCCACCGTCGAGAAGGGCGAGACGCCCATCTCCATCGACTGGGACTACCTGAACGCCGGCTACGGCGAGGAGTTCAGGTCCAAGGGCCTCGACTGGAAGGTCGCCGTCCCGAGCGACGGCCAGTACGCCCAGTACTACTCCCAGGCCATCAACAAGGACGCCCCGCACCCGGCGGCCGCCCGCCTGTGGCAGGAGTACCTGTACAGCGCCGAGGGCCAGAACCTGTGGCTCAAGGGCTACGCCCGCCCGGCCCTGATGCCCGCCATGGACAAGGCCGGCACCCTCGACAGGACGGCCGCCGCCCGGCTGCCCGAGGTGTCCGGTACGCCGACCTTCCCGACCGAGGACCAGCAGAGCAAGGCCAAGACGGTCATCGCCCAGGGCTGGGGTAAGGCCGTCTCCGGATGACCACCGTTCTCCCGCGCACGGACGCGGCGCCCGTCGCTTCGGTGAAGCGGCGGCGCCGCGCCCCCGGCTGGCTCGCCGTGGTGCCGCTGCTGGTGTTCACGGCGATCGCCTTCGGGCTGCCCGCCGTGGCCATCGTGGACGGCGCCTTCACGGTCAAGGACGCCACCACGGGTGCCGCCTCCTACACCGGCGCCAACCTGACGGCCTCGCTGCAGGGGCCGTACCTCACCGCGCTGCTCGGCAGCGTCAAGCTGTCCGCGCTCTCCGCCGTCCTCGGCGTCCTGCTCGGGCTGCCGCTCGCGCAGGCCGTGGTCAGCTCCCGCTCCCGCGCGCTGCGCGAGGCCGTACTGACCGCCTCCGGGGTGCTCGCGAACTTCGGCGGCGTCCCACTGGCCTTCGCCTTCGTCGCGACCCTCGGCAACGCGGGCGTCCTCACCGTCCACCTGGGGCTGAAGGACAGCGGCTGGGACCTCTACAGCTTCTGGGGCCTGGTCCTCGTCTACCTGTACTTCCTCGTCCCGCTCATGGTCCTCACCATCACCCCGGCGCTGGACGGCCTGCGCACCCAGTGGCGCGAGGCCGCGCTGAACAACGGCGCCACCGGCGTGCAGTACTGGCGGCACGTGGCCCTGCCCGTGCTCGCGCCCTCGCTGCTCGGCGGACTGGTCCTGCTCTTCGGCAGCGCCTTCGCCGCCTACGCGACCGCCGCCGCCATGGTCGGCAGCGCCGTCCCGCTGGTCACCCTGCAGATCGCCGACGCCCTGTCCGGCAACGTGCTGGTCGGCCAGGAGAACGTCGCCCTCGCCCTCAGCCTCGACATGGTCCTGGTCGCGGGCCTCGTGATGGCCGTGTACCTGCCCCTGCAGCGGAGGAGTGCCCGATGGCTCGACGCCTGAACCTCTGGCGGTGGGCCGTCCTCGGCCTCGCCGCCCTGTACTTCCTGGTGCCGCTCGCCGCCTCCGTGATCTTCACCGTCGACGTGCCCGGCCAGGGCGTCACCTTCGACGCCTACAGCAAGATCCTGTCCACCGAGGGCTTCGTCTCCAGCCTGGAGCTCTCGCTGGAGCTGGCCGTGGCCACCATCGCGGTCGTGCTGCTGCTGATGGTGCCCGCCGTGGTCGCGCTGCGGCTCGGCGCGCCCCGGCTGCGGCCGGTGGTGGAGGTGGTGTGCTCGCTGCCGCTGGTGGTGCCGCCGATCGCCTTCGTCGCCGGCATCGTCAGCGTGCTGAAGTGGGGCCCGGAGCACCTCTCCCGGACCCCGCTGTTCCAGACCTTCGTGGCGATCCAGGACGAGAACTTCCCCATCGTGCTGGTCCTCGCGTACGTCGTGATGGCACTGCCGTTCGTCTACCGCGCCCTGGACGCGGGCCTGCGCGCCGTCGACGTGCGCACCCTCGTCGAGGCCGCCCGCAGCTGCGGCGCCTCCTGGCCGCAGGCCCTCGTCCGGGCCGTGCTGCCGAACCTGCGCGGCGCGCTGCTGAACGCGGCCTTCCTCACGCTGGCCCTGGTCCTCGGCGAGTTCACCGTCGCCCAGCTGCTCGGCTTCCGGCCCTTCGCCGTGTGGATCTACAACATCGGCGGCTCGCAGGCCCAGATGTCCGTCGCCGTCTCCGTGCTCAGCCTGCTCGTCACCTGGGCCCTGCTCCTCGCGCTCGCCGGTGCCGGCGGCGGACGCAACCGAACCGCTTCTTCCCGGGGATGACCCACCATGACCGTCACCACGCTTGAGAAGGCCACCGCCGAGAAGGCCGCGACCGTCGAATTCCGCGGTCTGCGCCGCGAGTTCGGTGCCACCGTCGCTCTCGACGGCCTCGACCTGACCGTCCGTCCGGGCGAGTTCCTGGCCCTGCTCGGCCCCTCCGGCTGCGGCAAGACCACCGCGTTGCGCATGCTCGCCGGGTTCGAACACCCCGACTCCGGCGCCGTCCTGGTGGACGGCGAGGACGTCACGCACGTCCCGGCCCACCGCCGCGACGCCGGGATGGTCTTCCAGTCGTACAGCCTCTTCCCGCACCTGAACGCCGTCGACAACGTCGCCTTCGGGCTGCGCATGCGCAAGGTCCGTACGGCCGAACGCCGCTCCCGGGCCGCCGAGCTGCTCGACCTCGTGGGCCTGGGCGACAAGGGCGAGCGCTACCCGCACCAGCTCTCCGGCGGACAGCAGCAGCGCATCGCGCTGGCCCGCGCCCTCGCCCTGCGCCCGCGCGTGCTCCTGCTCGACGAGCCGCTGTCCGCCCTGGACGCCAAGGTGCGGCTCACCCTGCGAGAGGAGATCCGCCGGCTCCAGCAGGAGCTGGGCATCACCACCCTGTTCGTGACCCACGATCAGGAGGAGGCGCTGTCCGTCGCCGACCGGGTCGCCGTGATGCGCGCCGGCCGCCTGGAGCAGTGCGCCGAACCCGCCGAGCTGTACGGCCGCCCCGCCACCGCCTTCGTCGCCGAGTTCGTCGGCACCATGAGCCGGATCCCGGGCGAGCTCAAGGACGGCACGGCCGAGGTGCTCGGACAGCGGCTGCCTGCCGACGGCGAGGCACCGGACGGCGCCGTGGACGTGCTGGTGCGGCCCGAGGCCGTCCGGGTGCACGCCGACGAGCAGGGCAGCGCCCGGGTCGTCGCCACCTCCTTCCTCGGCGCGGTCGTCCGGGTCACCGTACGGCTCGCCGACGGCACCGAGGCCAAGGCCGACCTGCCCGCGCACGAGGCAGCCGGGCTCGGCGCCGGGGCGGCCGTCAGCGTGTCGCTGCCCGAACGGCCCGTGCTGGTGGCCGAACGTATCCAGAAGTGAGGAACGAGGAAAACGTGTCCCCCCACACCCCCGACCGCCCCCAGCGCCCCCTCCAGGCCGTGCTGTTCGACATGGACGGCACGCTCGTGGACACCGAACGCCTGTGGTGGGAGGCCGTCGAGCAGGTCGCCGGACGTCCGCTGACCGAGGCCGACCAGCCGGACGTGCTCGGCCGCCCGGTCGAGCACACCGCCGCCTGGCTCGGCGCGCTCACCGGCCGCCCGGCCGCGGACCTCGCCGCCGGGCTGCACCGCGAGTTCGCCGAGCGCGTCCGCACCGGCATCGTGCCCCGCCCCGGCGCCCTGGACCTGCTGGCCGCGCTGGCCGCCGCCGGCATCCCGACCGCCCTGGTCACCGCGTCCCCGCGCGCGGTCGCCGACGTCGTCCTGGACGCGCTCGGCGCCGGACGGTTCGCGGTCTCCGTCACCGCCGACGACACCCCCCGCACCAAGCCCGCCCCCGATCCGTACCTCGCCGCCTGCCGAGCCCTCGGCGTCGAGCCGGCCGCCTGTGTGGCGGTCGAGGACACCGAGACCGGGGTGGCCTCCGCCGAGGCCGCCGGGTGCGCCGTACTCGCCGTACCGTCCCTCGCCCCGATCGGCGCTGCGCCCGGCCGGACCGTACGGCAGAGCCTGGCCGGCGTCACGGAACAGGAGCTGAGCCGCATGGTGGCGCCCCCCTCGCTGACGGTCATGAGCTGGAACCTGTGGCTCGGCGGCAGCCGGGTCGAGGACCACCGGGCCAAGCAGCTCAAGGCGATCCTGGACAGCGGCGCCGACGTCGTCGGACTCCAGGAGACCGGCGGCACCGCCACCCAGGAGCTGGCCGGGGCCCTCGGCTGGCACCACCACCGGGCCGGCGAGAACCTCGGCGTGCTCAGCCGCCATCCGATCACCGCCCGGTTCGGCGACCCCGACGTCGGCTTCTACGGCGCCGCGGGCGTCCGGATCGCGGTGGCCCCCGGCCGCGAGGTCGACGTGTGGACCGCGCATCTGCACTACACGCCGTACGGCCCCTACGAAGCCGCCTTCGACGGGCTGCCGGCGGCCGAGCTGATCGCCCACGAGGAGGTGCGGCTCGCGCAGATGCGGGACGCCCTGCAGCGGATCGCGGAGGTGTCCCGCGAGGGCGTACCGGTCGTCCTCGTCGGCGACTTCAACTGCCCCTCGCACCTGGACCGGCCGGACGTCGCGTGGCCGGTGACGAAGGCCGCCGAGGAGGCGGGCCTGAGCGACTCCTTCCGGGAGGCCCACCCCGACCCGGCCGCCGTGCCCGGGCACACCTGGTCGCCGGTCCACCCCGTGCACGAGGACGGCAGCGGGCGGCCCGAGCCGCAGGACCGGATCGACTACGTACTGCACCGGGGCCTGACCGTGCGGGACGCGCGGACCCTCGTCACCGGCCGCCCGCGCCCCTGGCCGGACGTGGCGCACAACGACTGGCCCTCCGACCACGCGGCGGTGATCACCGCCTTCGTGCTGCCCCCTGGGTGACCGGCCCAGGGGGGGTGGTGAGCGGCGCATCGGGTCCGCCGACAGGGCGGCGGTCGGTGCGCCGTCCGGCCCGGCGGCCCGCAGCGCGGGGGGTCCGGTGAGACCGAGGTGTCCGGTGAGCCGCGCGGCCGTCCGGTGCCAGGGGCCGGTGAGGCCGGCTCCTTCCTGGGGCCGGTGGGCCGGCTCCGGTGCCACCCGTCGGCGAGACCGGCTCCGGTGCCACCCGTCGGCGAGACCGGCTCCGGTGCCGGCTGCCGGTGAGGCCGGCTCCGGTCCTCGGC